>JAFGNV010000148.1 GCA_016926805.1 Anaerolineae bacterium | reverse complement strand
GTGTTGCCGCCATTTTTCGCGTTTTTTCGCCCAAATCCACCGCCTGTACCCCTCAACGAATTACCAACGGTTCCCGATTTGAGCACCTCATTTGCTGTTTTTTTCTTAACCTCCTATTATACCCTCACCTAAAATGTGTGGGGGAGTACCTATGCCTGCCAATAAGGATCGTCAAGCTCAAGTAGAACAACGTCTCACCTATATTGCGCTCAGTAGCGGCTTCTGGATCATTTTGGCCGTATTTAGTCTACTGACCAAGGGCAAAAAATTGAACTTACGTTCCTTTGATTTTGTATTGTTGGGATTCTCGACGTTGCGCTTGGGGCGTCTGGTGGCGTATGACCTGGTGACGCAGCCATACCGTGCTCCCTTTACCGAAACTGTACCGGATCAGTACGGAGCCAGCGAGACCGTGGTGCCCAAACCATCGGGCTGGCGGCGGGTCATTGGCGAGTTGATTTCCTGCCCCGTTTGCGCCGGTACCTGGGCCGCTGCGGTAATGGTCTACGCACTCCAGGTTATCCCCCGTCCCACTCGTATTTTTATGGCCATCATGGGTGCTACGGGCGTGGCTGAAACCCTCAACGCCCTCACCGAAGCGCTAAACTGGGGCAGCGAGTCGTCTCGCAAAAAGGTTGGCTCGTAGGATGTGGTGATGAAAATTGCCCTGGCCCACGACTGGCTCAACCAGATGGGCGGCGCCGAAAATGTGCTGGAACAGATGACGACTATGTACCCCGGCGCGCCGGTCTTTACCACTATTTATGCCCCGGAATTGATGCCCGAAGCCTATCACCAGTGGAACATCCGCTTAACGTGGCTCAACCGCGCACCGGGTATTCATCGCCATCACCAACCCTATCTGCCGTTCTATCCCCTCGCCATCGAGAGCATGGACTTCAGCGGCTACGAGGTCATCCTTTCTAACAAAAGTGGCTTCATTCACGGTTTGCGCCATACCCCCCAACAATTACATATCTGCTACTGCCTGGCCCCCACCCGTTACGTGTGGGATTACGATAGTTATGCTGCTCGTGAGGGGTTTGGCTCCTGGTTGGGACGATTCATCAGCCCCATGATAAAACGTTTGCAGCGCTGGGATTTTACGGCGGCGCAACTACCCCCCTCCATTTCCTCTCCGGGGGGGAGGATCAAGGGAGGGATCCATCATTTCATCGCCATCTCCCGCGAGATTCAAACCCGGATCAAAAAATTCTACGGGCGTAATTCGGTCATCATCCATCCTCCGGTTGATACCAGCCATTTTTACCCCTCTACTGAACCGGCTGGCGATTACTATTTTATTGTTTCCCGCCTGATTCCTTACAAGCGGATTGACCTGGCGGTGCAAGCCTGTAATCGTTTGGGCAAACGGCTCATCATTGTGGGGGATGGCCGTGACCGGCCGGCCCTGGAAGCAATGGCCGGCCCAACGGTTGAATTCAGCGGTCACTTGCCGGGGGATGAAACGGCCCAACTGATGGCCCATTGCCGGGCCTTTATCTTTCCCGGTTACGAGGATTTTGGAATCACCCCCCTGGAGGCCCAGGCCGCGGGCCGTCCGGTAATTGCTTATGGTAAAGGCGGCGTGTTAGATACCGTCATCGAAGGCGAAACCGGCCTATTTTTCCACGAGCAATCGGTGGAAGCGTTGATGGCGGCGATTGAACAATTTGAAACAATGTCTCTCCAACCCGCCGCGGCCCGGGCCAACGCCGAGCGTTTTAAGATTGGCCGATTCAAACGGGAGTTGGGGGATTTTGTTACCGAGAAGTGGATGGAATTCGTCCAAAAAGTCAGGTTCCAAAGGAAAATGGCAGGTGATCACCGGGGATAGGCGCTGTAAAACACTTCATCCAGATAATCGTGAAATCCCCAGCCGATCCCACTCGTTTTCCTGACGATTCGCTCCAAACAGGGACAAAATTCTGCCTCAAATTCTGGGTTATCTCTCTGGCGTAGCAAGGCTATCGCGTCCTCAAAAACCCCCTCGAGGCTGCTGTAAAATGCTTCATCAATGTCGCCGTATTGCAGGGTGCAGGCGACGCCTTGTTCAACGTAGTAAACCATCATCTCAATTTCTGCTCTGGGATCGGCATTGGCTCTTCTGAAATCATTGAGCGCCTTGCGAGCCGCACCCAGGTTGAGCCGGGGAAAACCGCGATCCGGGTTGAATTCGCGACGAATGGCCCGGCGGTAGGGTTCGGCTAATTCTTCAGAAGATCCCAAACCAAGCTGGGTGGTCAGAAAAACCTTGTTATCTTTGTTGAGCCGGTAAAGGTCGCGGATAATGTCGAGCAGTTCGGGTGGCTCCAGGATGATAGTTTGGTTTTGATTTGTGACCACGTAGGAGAATTTTGTTTACCCATCCGTTTTCCTTTCGATGTTTAGCCCTTGATAACGGCAAGGGGCACCAGTCGAGCCACCTTCTTGGCGATGCCTGCCCCGTGAACCACTTCGACCACCTTGTCTACATCCTTGTAGGCAATGGGGGCTTCTTCGGCCAGACCAGACATGCTGCCCGCCCGGATGTGGATGCCGCCTGCCTCTAATTCTTCGCGCAGTTCCGCCCCCCCCACCGTTTTTTTGGCCCTGGAGCGGCTCATCATCCGCCCCGCGCCGTGGCAGGTGGAACCAAAAGTCTGGTTCATCGAACCCGCGGTGCCCAGCAGCACCCAACTGGCCGTGCCCATCGAACCGGGCACCAGCACCGGCTGGCCGATGTCGCGATACACCTCCGGCAGCACCGGTGATCCCGGCCCAAAGGCGCGGGTGGCCCCTTTACGGTGCACGCATACTTTCACTTTGCGCCCCCCGCTCTCATGCTCTTCAATTTTGGCCATGTTGTGAGCGATGTCGTACACCTGGTAAACGTGATGATTTTTGACCTTGCCGGCCAGCACTTCCTCAAAACTGCGACGGATGTGATGGGTGAGTACCTGCCGGTTGGCAAAGGCGTAATTGGCCGCGGCCTTCATGGCTGCCAGATAATCCTGTCCCTCTGGGCTACTGAGAGGGGCACAGACCAATTCCCGGTCGGGCAGTTGAATCCCGTACTGGTGAATGACTTTTTGGAAGCGATTCACGTAATCGCTGCAAATCTGGTGGCCAAAGCCCCGCGAGCCGCAATGAATCTGCACCACAATTTGGCCTGGGAAAAGCCCGGTGCGCCGGGCCGCGGGGTCGTCAAAAACCTCGTCCACCATGTCCACTTCAATAAAATGGTTGCCTGCGCCCAGGGTGCCCACCTGATCCTGGCCCCGTTTTTTGGCCCGCTCACTGACCTTGGCGGCGTCGGCCCCCTCGATGCAGCCGTTTTCCTCGGTCCGAACCAGGTCTTCTTCGGTGGCGTAACCTCGCTTCAACGCCCAACACGCGCCGGTTTCCACCAGGCGATCCAATTCGCCCGGCTTGAGTCTGATGTTGCCCCCCTTGCCCACCCCGCTGGGACAGTTGTGATACAACACAGTTGCCAGGTCGTCCAGGTAAGGGTCTACCTGCTCCCGCTGCAGGTGGGTGGCCAAAAGGCGCACCCCGCAATTAATATCGTAACCAACGCCGCCGGGCGAGATGACGCCGTCCGGCACTTGAGTCGCTACCACCCCGCCGATGGGAAAGCCATACCCCTGGTGGATGTCGGGCATGGCCAGAGCATAGTTGACAATGCCCGGCAGGGTGGCAGTGTTGACCAACTGTTCCAAGCTTTTGTCGCCCAGCATATTTTCCAGCAGGTCGGAGTCGGCGTAAAAACGAGCCGGTACGCGCATATCTTCGCGGAATGATTGAGGAATTTCATACAAATATGCCTCAATCTTTTTGAAGGCATCGCTGCTAACCAATGGCTTACCTCTCCTTTCTTATACGTCAAAGACGACGGTTACCTCCAGACCGTCTGTAGTTTTGACAATCTCCAGGTTGTGGTAGGTGACGGCCTTGATGTGTTTTTGCAAGTCGGTTACGCATCCACCCCGGACAATTGCCAACAAATGAGTCGGAGTCACCTGCTGCAATTCAAACTCGCCAAACACGATTCCCTCTGCTTCGGCCCGGTAGGCCAGTTCGCTCAACCAGTTGACCAGCAGACTCTCCGCGTCGCAGGCTTCAACCTCAATGGTCTCTGCCCGGTTCAGCGGGATATTGGCCGGTTCGGCCACCAACAGGCTGCTCATGCCCAAGGCGGCGTGAGTCAACAGTTCGTCCAGGTCGCGCCCACGGATGCGTAAGGCCCAGTCGGCGGTGTGCTCTACTTCTTCAAAGTCAGCCTTTGCTGAGATGGTTGTAGATTTTGGTTTGGTCATTGCCGGTCCAATTTGCTGGTAGATTAGGATTCAAAGGGGATACTATCAGTATATCACATTTGGCTTTTTGGGGGAATATAGGCCAAACACGAGATTAGGCGGGACGGCCTTCTGGGAAAAATTGATAACCGCCCTCCGGTTTTCCTCGCCAGGTGATAAGATAGACGGGTTGGCCTGGATTGGGTTCAATGGCCCGGCGCAGGCTGAGGATTACCTGATAGAGGCTGTTATCAGATACTCCTTGCTGGCGAAGTTCATCGGGCCAGGTGTTGATAATCAAATCGGTTTTGGGGTGCCGGATTCGGGGGTAATTGACTAGAAAAGATAGAACCGCTCGTTCCAGGTTGGTGAGACCCTTCAGCATGTTCTGTCCCTGGTAAATTTCCCCGGTTTGTTCATCTAGCCAGATTTTACCCCGGCCTCGGCCTTCAACCACCGCCACGTAATGCGCTAATAAATTGCCAATTATAAACCGACCGGAGTCTGTCTGCTGGCACACTCCTTTTGCTGCCAGGCGAGTCAGGATGTTGTGTTGGTCTTTTGTCAGATCTTCAAACGTGGTAACTGCCCCTACAGGGCCAGGTATGACGGTTTTGGTTTCTTCAGATTTGGCAATTTGCCGTTTCTGTAATTCAGATAGCATATACTGTTCCTCTTGAGTCAGCCCGGCCCATATTTTTTCTAACCGGCGTTGAATGGCGGGTTCCAGGGTGAGCTGGCTTGCCCATTCGGCCTGAGGCGGCCGGGTGCTGGTGGTTAACCACCAGTAGCATGTTGCTCTCAGTAGCGCCGGAAATCTCCCCGTTAGAGCCAACATGGTTGTTATATCTTTTTCGGATAATGAGCCGGCTGCTGCCCGGGTGGCCCGGGCAATCAAATTTCGCGCATCGGCTTCGTTCATTGCGCCCACCCAACACGTGTAATTGTCTACCAGCTCGTACATCTGGCCCAGAATAGCGGGATCGGGTAGATAAGCTGCTTCTTGAGCCATGCCCACAATGTAACACAGTGTGTCTTTGAACTCGTCACGTAGGCTGCGCAAGGTGTTGACCATACGCGGGGTTGCCATCTGGCAAAAGCGGTCAAAACGATTGAAAACAAACACCGCCCGGAGTTGTTGCGACTGAAACAGGGAAAGAAGCTCTTGCAGGGCGCTTTGCGAGAGAAACGGGTCCTGTTCAGCTCGATTTTCCAGATACAGAGCGCAGATTTTATCTTGAAGTGACGCTCCAAATTGATCTCGAACGTTATAAAAAGAGCGCAAAATAACCCGGTAAAGGGTGGAGAGGTTGTTGGCGGGCAGGGTGTTAAGATCCACCCGGATGAGGGCCACAGTTTTGGACCCGGGTAAAAGATAGGATTGCAGCGCATCGGATCGATGGCACAAAAAATCCAGCAGGTTTGATCGCCCACAGCCGGATAATCCCACCACCGAACCACTTTCTCCTGCCAAAATCCAACTCGCCAGGATTTTCATTTCTTTGGCACGGTAGGTGCTTGGAAATGACTCCCATAAATCGGCCGTCATCTATCCCCCTTTAATCGTTAATCTCAATTGAGTTGGCAAAGCCGCGCCTCAGGTGCGGCTCATGCTTAACAAAGGATTTTTTGCTCCTTTGTTGGTATAGTGAATATAGGTCGGGCCTGAAAGCGTTCTTTAACACCTTGGGCCGTAGATTGCTCGCGAGTAGGTTGAAACAATCAAGGCTGTTCCAACCGGGGTACCTTCATCTCAACGGCTCTCCTGATTTGATAGAAAGGAGGTACGCTGAGATGTTGAAAAAGCGCATCATTGCCGTGGCCACCGGCTTGGCGTTACTGGCCGTTATTGCCGGCGCATCCGGGATTGTGGCGGATGAGCTGGGATTGGCGATAACGCAGAAAGCTCATGCCTGTAACATTAGCGGTAGTTCCGGCGGCGGCTGCTAATTGAGCCAATTAGCAATTGGGCCAATCTAAACTCTGCCGCAGTCTAGTCCATTTCAGGCAGGCTGCGGCGGTATTTTTTTAATTTCGATTTAAGCTGATAATAATGCGCGTTCTGTTTATGTGGCCGGATAAGACGCTTTAATAAATTTAACAGGTTTGTTATTTCTTGTTGATTCCCTCTGGCCAGTTCGTACTCTAAGATACCCATCAGAGCACCGATTTCTCCATAATCCGTTTTTAAATACTGAAAGGTTTCTAAAGCCATATCCAGATATACTCTGGCTTTTTGCCACCTTTTTTGGTCAACGTAGGCTACTCCCAAATTAATCCAGGCCGAGGCCAATCCTTCCCGGTTTGAAAAGTGCTGGAATATTTTTTCTGCTCGCCGGGCATAGATTTCCGCCTGGCGGGAATCACCGTTTATTCTATAAGCAACACCCATATTCAAATAAATTGTCCCAACTTCAAATTCAAGCCCAACCTTTTGGGCTTGTTGAAGCGCTTGTTCCAGGTAGGTTAGGGATTTATTGGGCTGTTCCAGATTATTAAAAAGGAAACTGAGATTGATAAGCCCTCGCGTTAGCCCATAGTAGTCGCCTGTAGTTTCCCATATAGCGCACGCGCGTTTGAGATGCTGTTCGGCCATAGCCCACGCACATTGCCGGGTGTATAAGATTCCCAGGTGGTTCTCTGTATGAGCGCGGCCATGCTCGTTGTTGATTACCTCAAAAATCTTCAAGGCGTGGCAGCATAGTATCTCGGCCCGGTTGAAAAAACCTCTTTCAACGTAATAATACCCTAAATTGCTGCATGCGCGGGCTTCGCTGAATTGGTCACCTATTTGACGGGCGGTTCGAATGGCTTGCCGGTAATAATTAACCGATTCTTGAAAACGACCTTGTTGAAAGAGCAACCGGGCCAACAAATTAAACAGATGAACCTTGGCGCTGGTATCTTCATTTTGCCGGGCCGCCTGAAGGGCGAGAAGTAAAATTTTGTGCCAGCTTTCCCAATATCCCCGTCGTTCCATAAAGGAAGTGTAATTGATGATCAGGTTGTAGGCGTATGACCAGCATGTTTCTAAACTAAGGGCAAAAGTAATTGCCTTGAGAATACAATCTCGCTCGGAGTCTAACGCGGCAATGTCGTCGGGATGGCGGGTTATATATTCTTGCCAATATTGAATATTAACCAGCACCTGACGCCGGAAAAGATTGGCATAATCAGGGTGTTCCGCTAAGGGGGTGGTTGCCATTGAGCAATCTCGGTTAACAAAAAAGTTTCGGTCAGGCGATGGATACGGTAGCGCGGCTGGTCAATATCGCCGCTCACCTCAACCAGAGATAAGGCTATCAGGTGTTCCAGAGCCTGGCTGAGCGCATCCAGGTTGTGCCGGCTCAGCGAAGTCAATTGAGCAAAGGTTCCCCCTTGAGCCAGCGGCATAAGCAAAAGCAGTTCGCGGCTTACAGGTTTTAGAGTGCGCCAGGCTTGCCAATAAATGTAATTGTAGAGGTCGGTTGTTTTTTTACCCCGTGCCACCTTGAGATTATCCAATACCTGCGACAGGGGTAAAACGCCCGTTTGCCCAATAACCAACTTCAGAGCTAAAGGGTTGCCGCCCACAATTTGGTAGATGTCCACCAAGGCAGACTCAGGGGCCTCGGCCAGCGCGGTCAGGCCTCGAACTCTGGCTTCGTGTCTTAACAGGTCTAAAGTATCGCCCTGGTTGAGTTCCTGCAAACCCAGACAAAACACATTTGAATACGCTTGAAGATTATGGCGGCTGGTTAGCAGAAATTTGGTGGGTTTGGCCAATTCATTGAGCAAAGGCAGAAAAGTTTCGTAGTCTACTACGGTTTCCAGGTTGTCAATCACAATTAGATAAGGCCGTTTTTTGAGAAGATCGGTTAAAATAGCGATCTTTTCGGCGGTGGAATAAGCCAGCGAAACCTGAGTAGCTAACTGTTGCAGCAAAACATCTGCCAGCGTATCGAGATCAAAAGACGATTGATCCGCAGGTTGCAAACCGCGCCCGGGCAGAAATTCTTCTTGTTTAGCACTGGCCCAGGCAATATCATAAAACCGGTCTGCAGTAAGGTCGTGCACCGTAGCCCTGGCCAGAGAGGTTTTACCTATTCCGCCAATCCCGTGAATGGTTACAATCCAGGGCGATTCTGTAGTTTCCAAAACATGCTGCAATTCTGTTTGCGCGTTTTGCACGCCAAAAAGTTGCTGAGTTGGGGTTAGATGTAACCGTTTGAGGTTAGTTTGAGACGCGGCCAACACCCCAGAGACCAGCGAAGCGAGGGCAGGCTGGTCAGAAAATATCTGCTGCAATTCCGTCTGCCCCAGTTTGTAACCCAATAGAGATACCCATTCTTGGGCCTCGTTTGGATTGAGTTGATCGGCAAAAATGTCTATCAGGCGCAGCGTAGATGGCCGGTCGGGTTTCCACTGTCGCCCGCGATGTTGATAAGCCCGTTCCCAAATAGAAATCAGTTCTGGGCTGACCGGAACCAGCCGGGCCAACTCGGTTTGAGTAAAACCCTGGCATTTTCTCAAATTCCGTAATCTTTGTCCAAACTGCTCCAAGTTCATGCTGCTTATTTTCCAAAATGTACTAATTATGTACGGGTTTTGTACCTACCATAAGGAAGGAGGATGGGGTATATTGATTGCAGGAGTTGCCAGAAGTTAGCACCAGATAGCAAGGTACAATGGCAATCGACTTAAACAGGCGTTGGTAGCCAGGTGCGGGTTACTTGAATTTTATTATACGACATCTTGTTATGGCAGGCCAATTTCTTATACACGAGGATGCTTGGCATCCGGAGGGCTCACTTTAAGAAGTCGAGGCTATCTCAGAAGTTACCTTGAGAGCCGGACTAAATGGGCTAAAACCGGTCTTTAGCCTCGACTTCATTTTTGGAGAGCGTAGAGGAGTGGGAGATAGTTGAACTATGCTGGACAATGTTTTTTCTGTAGACGGCGGGTTATCTGAAGCGCCGAAGTTGTTTATTCCCCTCAGCGGCGGTCAAACGGCGCGGTTGCGTCAACATAACAACATCCTCAAACAAGTGATAAACCAAGGTGAAAATATGCTTGGGGTTGGGCAGAGTTTTTTGTTTTTGAAGCAGGAAAGTCAGGCTGAGCTGGCGTTCCATTGGGCTTCGAATGAAACCAATGGCTCGGGCGCATTGCGCAAACAGGCAGAGGCATTGGCCAGACAGGTAACTTTACCGGCCTATCCTCTGCCCAAGCCGGATGTGGTCCGGGACGGGAGTCAGCTATTGGCTGTTCCCCTCTATTTGCGCAGGCAAGTAATCGGCGCGTGGGTTTTAGTTTGCCCCCAAGAGAGAAGTCCCCTCCAGGTCGATACCGGGTTACTGAATTTGCTGGTCAATTGTATTGCCGTTGTTCTTGAAAATTTTCGTTTAAAAGAGGAGATTTTGGTTGAGCGGGGACGTGCGGTTGAGATTGAGAATCAGGTCCGAAAAAAGCTGGCGGATGGTTTGCACGATGGCCCCACGCAGTTGTTGAGTGCTATCCTGATGCACCTGGAATTATGTGCGTTGTTGGTTGACAAGGATTTGGCCACGCTAAGCAAAGAACTTATCGAAACAAAAAATATAGCCAAACAGGCTGAACATCAACTCCGAACTTTGTTATTTGAATTACGGCCGCTCATCCTGGAAACAAAAGGGCTGGTGGCGGCCATTCAATCCTTTTTGGAACGCCGCCAAAATGAAGTGACCCGGCAAACCAACTTCACCCTAAAAATCGAACCGCATTCGCCTGATGGTGCGATTTCCCGGCTGGAGATACAGGTGGAAGCCGCACTTTTTGCTATTGTTCAAGAAGCCGTTAACAACGCCATCAAATATGCCCAGGCAACCAATATCACTGTTTATCTTAAAGAAACCCCTAGCAACCTATGTGTGATGGTAACCGATAATGGCGAAGGTTTTAAGATTGACGAGGTGATGGCGGGATGTGAACAACGCAACAGTTTGGGTTTAGTTAATATTCGTGAACGCGCCGAATTGATTGGCGGCGAATTGACGGTGAAATCTATCCCCGGCAGGGGAACTTTTATTGTAGTTTGTTTACCCAGGACCAAAGAGAAAGATTTGTAAAAGTGTTCCTTTGGTAGAGATGTACGGCTGCTAATACCCATTATTGTCAAATAGATATTCCGCAGGTGCAAGATTGGCCCGGAGAATAAGAGGGCAACTATTCTTACAAACAGGTAACAGATATGAACGAAATTTTAACTGTTGATGAAATGGCCCAATATCTTAAGGTGAGCCGTAGCACCATTTGGCGGTGGTGCAACCAGGGGAAAATCTCGGCTTTTAAAATTGGACGGGGGTGGCGCTTGCATCGTTCGGAATTGGAGAAAATTATGGGGCGTAGGGTTGAAGAAAAAGAAAACCCAAACCACAATGGGCAATATTGATCATTTACGGGGCATTAGAAACTCAAAAGAAGTGACATTTGTCACTACTTTCAGGTGACAAATGTCACTTCTCTTATCTGTTTGGCCCCACCACAATGGTTTAGAGAAGCGTCAATCTCAGCGTATCCCTCATCCGACCATCACAAAATTAACTCTCAATTTGAGTCCTCGCAGGCTTGCCGCCAAATTGCGTTTAACGTTGGGGTTTTGAGGCTGCACCCTTTTTAAAAATTTAATAGTTGGAGCAGGAGGATGTACCATGAAAAACAAGCAGGTTATTAAACTTGGTGTAATTTTGATCTCAACGCTATTTCTGGCGTTGCTCTCTACGCAACTGGTGGAGGCCAATCCGCCGGACCCTCCTCCCCCCACTCTCGTTTGGCAGAAACGCGAACCTATTTTTCCCCCGCCCGAAGGCGAAGCCTGGTCTCCGGAAATAGCGGCGCAGGGTCTGGTCAGAACCTTCAAAACCGTTGCCGATGCGGAAGTGCGGCAGCGTAACCCCACAACCAATTATGGTATAGAGCCGACCATGGGGGCCGGTTATGATAATTATACGGCCGAGAGGCGTCTCAGACATCGTTCGTTACTAGATTTTAACGTTGCCACTTTTTTGCCTCCCGGCACGGTTATCCACCAGGCTACCCTTCGACTCTACATGGTTGGGTATTGTGATACAGGCTCAACCACGTATCGCGCCCATCGAATTTCCAGTGATTGGTCGGAAATGGGCGTTACCTGGAATAACCAGCCTCCCCTGGCCGAAGGATACGGCTCGCGGGTGATTCCGGCCCCCTCGCCATGGGGGTGGTACACTTTTAATGTCACCAGTCTGGTTCAGGCCTGGATCAATGGCGTTTATCCGGAGTACGGGATCATGATCCAGGGCCCGGAGTCTCCTCCATACGCGTGCGCTTTCCGTGATTTTTTAACCAAAGGTGGAGGCGGGGTTTCTTCTGCGCCGGAGTTGATTGTGGATTATACCCTGCCTGCTCCGGCAATAAATGTTTCTAAAAATAATGTTACCTTTTTCCACCAGTGCGATACGCCTGGCCCTATACCTCAAACCATTGCCGTGCAAAGCAATGATGCAACCCTTCACAACTGGACGGCAAGTGTGACCGGCGGCAGCGGCTGGTTGAACCTGGGCAAAACTGGCGGCAAAACCTCCTTCATTTTTCCCGACCAGCTTGAATTATCGGCCAGCCAAACAACACCCTGCACGGGAACGCGGACCGCTCAAATCCAACTTGCCGCCACCGGGTTGGCCAGCAAAACCGTTAATGTTACCTTTTATCAAGGCGATTTTCATCAAATCTATTTGCCCGTTATTTTCAAAAACAGCGATGGAGGTTCGGTTGGTAGCCCAAGCCCAAGAATAATCTTGCTGATTGGGGTAGCCGATTATCAAAATCTACCGGCGCCTGCCTCATTTAGTGTTCTCAGTGCCCGCCAACCCAATAAAACTCAAGATTTAATGTATTCCAGGGCAGACGTTGGTGGTATGAATAATACTATGGAAATGGCTTTTGGTCCTGTCGGCCCTTCCGGCAGCGGCAGCCTGATTTTTTTGGCGGAAGAGTTTGCCACAAAAGCAAACGTCGATTATGCCATTGAGTATGTTGACGAACGGGAAGACGCTGATACCGAAGTGTTGATTTACTTTAGCGGCCATGGCGGCCCGGTTGGAGTAGACGCCAATCCGGTGGATGAGCTGGATGGCACAGATGAAATGATCGGTGTATACGATACCGGCTTTTCGCCCAGCTTAACCAACGCCGTTATCGACGACGATTTTAAGGCCAGGTTGGCCAATTTGGAAACCGAGCATCTGGCCGTAATTTTCGACACTTGTCACGGCGGCGGTATGGAAGTGTCTCAGTCGCATCGAGCCGTGTTAGCCGCCAGTCGAGAAGACCAGGGCAGTTGGGAAAGCGCCGAACTTGAACATGGCGTGTTTACCTACTATATGTTACAAGCCATGCACACCCCGGCCGCCGATACCAATGGCGATTGCTGGATATCGATCCAGGAAATTTATAGCTATGTTTACAACCGGGTATATAATTACATCTGGGCCAGAGAAGGCATCGCCCAAAATCCGTATCTGGATATGACCACGGATGTGAAGGTGATACCGGTCAGTGGCTGCTCGCCGCCTTAACCCAAAAAAGTCAGTAGTGGTCAACAAGTAAGTGATCGTCATGTCATCCTTCGGCTTCGCTCAGGACAGGTTTCGAATGAACGTAGTGAGAGAGAAATCCCTCAACCCTGGTCTTGCCCACATAATCATGAGGGATTCCTCGTCGCGTTGCTCCTCGGAATGACATATTTTTTGACCTCCCACGGTTTGGTGTTGAGTTATAGGTTTTTTATGGAAGCTTGATTTGTCTCAAAAGATAACTCTATCGGGTTCTTTACGCCAACTTATCCAGGAAATAGTCGCCACGCCCCGGGTGGATACCTTGCGTCGGATTGTGAGGGGACATCCGGAGTTGCAGGATTCCAGGGTTGACCTGTATTTGACCAATTGCCTCAGATCGGCCTGGAACCAGGGCGATAGAACCGGCGCGGCCTATTGTCTGGCGGCCAGAGCTTTTCTCAAACGCTGTCGCGATGAAAACCTTGAGGCGGTATTGGGTAAACCTTTGTTGTTGCCTTTGGGTAAACATAGCCCGCTGGCCGAGTTAATGGAATTGACTTATGAGGGCGCAAATTTGCCGCAGCGGGCTGTGTTGGCGCGCCAGGCTCTGGCCGACGTGCGTAAATCCGGCGAACCGGAGCTTTGGGCAGCCCTGCAACGTGAAGTGGCCGACTGCCTGACCTACAGCGAGGGTCCAACTCGGGCCGAACTTTTAGAGGAGGCCTTGGAAGCCTTCCGGGCAACTCTGGAAGTGCGCGGCCAACCATCTTACGTGGGAACACCTGTTTGGGCGCAAACACTCCAGGCCATGGCGGCTGCTTATTATCGGCGGGTAAAGGGGAACCGGGCTGAAAATCTTTGGCAGGCCGGTTCTTTGTATGAAGAAGCGCTTACCGTGTTTACCAGAGAAGCGTATCCCGAGAAGTGGGCCAAAATCCAGCATGATCTCGGCACTCTCTGGCTGGAAATGCCGGCTAGCGCCAAAATACAAAATATTGAAAAGGCCATTGGTTATTACCAGGCTGCGCTCACCGTTTGTACACGTGAAGCAATGCCTCAACTCTGGACCGAAACAACCCATGATTTGGCTATTGCGTATGCCGAACATCCGGGGTCAGACCAGAGGAAAAATATAGAAAAGGCGCTCGAATTGGGTAAGACTGTGCTGGAAGTACGCTCGCCGGATACAAACGCCCTGGATTGGGCGCGGAGTCACATTGCGTTGGGTAATATCTATCTGACGCGTTTGCAGGGCGGCCGGATGGAAAATCTGGAACAGGCAATTGGCCACTACCAACAGGCCCTGGCAGTACTTTCGCCCAACCTGGACTCATCTGACCGGGCGAAAGCGTGTTATGACCTGGGGATGGCTCTTAGCGACCGACTGGCAGGTAACAGAATTAGCAACTTCAACCAGGCCATAGCATATTTTGAACAGGCCTTAGAAGTTTTCACCTTGAAAGAATATCCTCTGGAATGGGGGTATGTTCAAACCGGTTTAGGGTACGTCCATCACCAGATGGGCTTAATCCTGCAATCTGCCGAAAACCTGGAACAGGCGATTGTCTGTTATGAGAACGCGCTGGTGGTGCGGACGCCCGACAAAGACCCCGTAGGCCGGGCTACCGTTCAAAGTCATCTGGGCAATGTTTTTGCGGATCGCATTTTGGGGCAACGGGCCGTTAATCAAGAAAAGGCTCTTGCCTGTTATAAAGAAGCTTTGCAGGTTAGAACTTCGTCGCAGTCGCCATCGCGTTGGGCCGAAACCATGAATAATCTGGGCACGGTCTACCTGACGCGTTTGCAGGGCAATCCCCTAAAAAATCGGCGGCAGGCCATAGAGTGTTTTCAGGAGGTTCTGCAAGTTCATAAACCTTTGGCTTTTCCTCATTATTGCCGCCGGGCCGCCCGGAACCTGGCACTGGTACATTTTGAATGCCAAAATTGGAGAAAAGCGCTGGCCAACTATCGTATGGCCATAGATGCTGGGGAAGTTCTCTACAAGGCCGGACTTTCGGCGGAGAGTAAAGCGGTTGAACTGGGTGAAAATGCAGCTATCTATCCCCAGGCAGCTTTTGCTACCGCCCGTCTGAAGGATCTGAAGGGCGCATTGCTGACCCTGGAACGTGGAAAAACTCGATTACTGGCTGAAGTATTGCGTTTGAAGGTGATGCGCCCGCCTCATATTCCCCATGAAGTGTGGGCGGAATTTGAACAGGCCGGAGCAGCCGTCAGGTCTGCTTTATATCAAGATGTTTCTCTACCAGACGATAAACGCAACCAATTGGAGGCGCATCATACCCGTGAAGAAATGGCCCAATCGGCCAACAACGCTCTAGATCAGGCCATTGAACGTATCCGCCAATACGCATCTGACTTTTTGAAAGAGCTTGACTTGCCGGACATTTTAGCCCTCATCCCCGACAAAAACACTGCAATAATAACCTTCTGCTTAACGGGGCAGGGTAGTATGGGGTTTATTGTAAGCCCTCTATATAGCAAAAAAGTTAAAATGATCGATCTGCCGCAATTTACCCGGACCACCTTGAACCGGCTCTTATTTGAGCCGGATGAGTCGGGCCGCATAACTGGCGGGTGGGTAGGCGACTACCTGAGCCGGGATGATGCGCGCTGGAGTTTTATCATGGATGACGTTTTGGCCGAAGTGGGCAAAAAATTATTGTCCCCTATTTTGGCCGGACTGCCGCCAGATACCAAGAGGCTCATCCTCCTGCCTTCGGGAGGATTATTCCTCTTGCCGCTCCACGCCGCCATGCTTTCGGACAATGACTCAGATCGGTTGTGTGACCGTTTTCAGGTTAGTTATGCTCCATCAGCCAAGGTTTTGGCCAATTGCCGGATAAAGGCGCAACAGGCTACAGGTCAAAAACTTTATGCAGTGATTAATCCTGAAGAGGACCCCCGACTAATTTTTACACATATAGAGGGCGCGGCGATTGCCGGCAACTTCAAATGTTATCAGGTTCATCAGGGCCGGTTTTGCACAAAGGCTATTGTCGGCAGCAGCGTGCAAGGCCGAACTTACTTGCACTTTTCCTGTCACGGCGCTTATAATTGGAATAGCCCCTCCGAGTCGGGCTTGAGTTTGGCAGACGACTGTCTGACCCTGGCCGATCTTCAGAGTGGTTCCATTGATATGGCCGCCGCCCGTTTGGTAACCCTTTCTGCTTGCGAGACAGGTTTGACCGATATTGTCAAGGGCAGCGCGGATGAGTACGTAGGTTTGCCAGCCGGGTTCATGCTGGCCGGCGTGCCCTGTGTGGTGAGCAGTTTGTGGTCGGTGCCGGATATATCCACCGCGTTTTTGATGGAGCGTTTTTATACCTATCATCTTTGCGGCGATCCCAACGAAGACCCTATCCATAGATCTCCCCTGTTACCCGTAGAAGCCTTACATCTGGCCCAGCGCTGGTTGCGGAATCTTACCTTTGAAGAAATGTGTAATTATCTGGACGAGTTGGTCAAAAAGGGATATATGCCGCGCCATCAAGCCCTGGCGTGCGAACGGACTTATGATGACCCGGATCATAACCGGCCTTTTGAATCTCCTTATTACTGGGCGGCTTTTGTTATTTATGGAGCCTAGTGCAGTTGGGCGTAAATACCCCCATCGTAATACCAAAGTTCAACCCCCAACTGCCAAAGTGTTTCGCGGCAGATGAACGCCATCATAGGCGCTTAGCGTTGATAACCGGCAATCCTTAACTGTAGGCTTATTTACGCCGCGAAACACTAGGTAAACCAAAACAGGGAAGGTTAACAAAGATGATTACAGCGCAAGAAATACTCATTACCCTTGAAAATCACCATGAACTCCGCCAAGAACTTGGCGCAGATTGGCCTGTTTTTTATCAGAAGCTTATGCCACTTTTGGTTGGTTTCCCTAATACAAATGATCCTGACGAGTTTGAATTGGCGACTCATTCGATATGGAAACTTTGCCGCGTCTACCCGCCTGTCAGAGAACTCATAAAAAAGCGTAGTGTAATCCAAAAAAGAAAGCTCCCTTCTGGAGATTTTGGTGGCCAGGAGGTGCCTATTTCAGAAATTGCCAACCGTTTTCAAGCCCTGGGCGTTGAACTTGAAAAAATTGGCCAACCAGAGATAAAGCCGCCTCCCCCTGATCAACACAGAGAAACAACCAACAATTTTTCTCCCAAACCATAACCGTCGGCGGTTTGGACCACGGCCAACGGTAATTATCAAATGCGGGCAGCAAGATGTCATCTGAAGCCATAAAAAAAATCATCGGCCAGAAAGAACGCCGTTTGCAAATACTCAAACAGCAGCAAGCCTCATTTGGCTTGCATACCCCGCCTCACATTGTGATGGAGATTGAGGATATTCAGCTTGAAATCCAAAAATTACAGGCCCAATTGGAATCGCTAGAAGAACGCAGTATTGCCGAGCCTACCGTTGAACATTATTTTTATTATTTACGCCGGGCGGCAGGGGACGATCCGGCAACTATTCAGGAGCGAAGGGAGGCTTTTGGCCGGGAGTTAAGAGGGCTTCTGGTTTGCCTGGAAAAGTTGAGCGCTCAGGTTATTCCTCCCTGGAAGTGGCCTCAGGAAAGTAATGACCGCAATGTTAGCCAGCGTATAATGCGGACCGATTGGCTGGATAACCCGGCCACCGGCCGGTCTTATTTTGTGGAGGCCCGCACCTATGGCGACATGTACTGGTTGCAGGTTGGTTACTATCAACAGGGTCAGACCGGGCCGGGAATTTTTGCCCACCTGCGTGACGAAGCATGGCAGCCTTCGGCTACCGATTACCTGTTAGGCGTATCCGATTATGTTTGCGGCCTTGTGTCTGAAGATATGGATGAATGGGCCACTCACGCTGCCAGAGCTTATACGGGTGGGGTAGTGGCGCCGGTTATTTCGTCCTGGCTGGAAGACGGCTCCGTTCGGGTGTATGGCACGGCTCAATATCCTCATATTGCCGTATTGTTTTATAATGCTGGTTACGAGGAATTAGCCGGACGAAGCATTCTCAACAATATCGCCCTTCGGCTCGAGCTGTATAAACACAAGAGCAATCGCCAACTGGCTTGGTGCGAGAGCGCATTCCAGCTATTAACCGAACAGGAACGGTTACTCGCAACCTGCCTTAAACAAGTCAGGCAAATGTCCCCCCCCGACGTAAAACTTGTGCAGGCCCTTATTCAACATTACCTGGCTTTTAATAGCAATATCGGAATGCTGGCCGAACGACAAACTACGGTGGGGATCAACCTGGATAATCTGGAGTTTGTGCTCAAAGAGTTAGGGCCGCTGGCTGAAGATCATTATTTGGGGCCAATGTGCCAACAACTGCGGCAGCGCGAAAAACAATTGGCCACCAATCTTAAATATGCCGATCATCTTCGCCAGCAAGTCCACGCCGTTGTTGACGTTTTGAAGGTTGGGTTGGCCGTGGAACAGTTGCTTGACCTTCAGACCAGGCCCGCCCCAGAGATGGCTCCGATACAGCCTGCTAACTGGCCCGGCGTGTCGCCCGCCGTCGAGTCGGAGATACGGGGTTTTACCGCCCCCCGGCAACTATCCCAAACTATCAGCTATCCCCAGATAATTGTTTCGCCAAAAATCGTGTTGACAACCAAAGAAAGGGTCTTGCTTCAGCAAGTTTACCGGGGATTGGGCCAGGTGTTGGTTGAGAAGGAATTTGGCAGTGGTTTTAGCAGCGCCCGGGTACTCCAAACCCGGCCAGTCAGGAGCGATGGTATCCCCATTGCGCGTAAAGTAACCAAATTGGGGTCGGCGTCGGATTTATACCGTGAGTGTGATAATTACGTGCAGTACGTAGACCCATTTTTGCCGCATTGCACGGCCCGGGTAGAGTGGGAGAATTATTATCAGCAGGAGGCTCAGGCGGGATTGACCTATGTTTTTATGGGCGGGAGTTTGGAACAGGCTACCGACCTTGCCGAATACTATCGCCAGAAATCGCCGGACAGGATTGAGGCCATTACCAGAATGATTGACAACCTGCTGCGCCAGGAATTGGGCAAACGCTGGTACAGCAACACAACTCCATTGACTTGTTTTTTTGCTGCCGAATATGGGCCGCGCATGATTGAACATTTACGGCTGAAATTACGGCCCGCCTTGCCGGATACGTTATGGCCAGTCGAGGTTCCACCCGGTTCAATCAGCCATTATCGGCGGATTGAAATACAAAATATTCCCCAGCAACACGAGGCTATCCAGCCGGGCACGCCGGTGTTTATTGAGGGCCTGGTTGTCAAACGAGTTAAACACGGCGAAGCGAGGTTGGAAGATGCTGAGAGACAGGGAGTTGTGGTAGGGGTTAAGTTTGAGCCGGGCAGATATACGCCTGAAAAGTTGGCAGTAGGCAGCGTGGTGGGTGTTTGCGGTGAAGTGGTGTATAACCGGCGCGGGCGAATGGAGCAAATTGTTAAAGCTATTTTTCCCGAAGCGGTGTTTAATGTTAATAATAAGTTTATCAAACTGGCCGCTGCTTCACCCGAATATCCTGACCCCTTATGGGGTTACCCCGATATTTTAAGCAAAACCTTGGAGGGCAAACAATCCTATGTTCATGGCGACCTGCACCTTCATAATGTACTGATCGATGAATGGGGCAAAGGTTGGTTAATTGATTTTGCCCTGGTAGGTAAACATCATAATATCTTCGACTTTATCAAGTTAGAAACCAGTTTGCGGCTGATGCAACTGGCAACCGGTAATGCTACATTTTCGATCGAGGAATACATTGAGTTTGAAGAAGCCCTGGTTGCTTCCACCCTCAGCGGTAATCGGTTAAACCCGCCTGCTGATCCTCACTTACTGGCCGCCTACGAAATTATTCTGACCATCCGTAATATAGCCAGCAGCTATATGGCGCAAGCGCCGAATTTTCTGAATGAATATTTTCCGGCTCTTTTTTTGTACTGTCTGTCGGTGATGAAATATTATCAACCCCACTTACCCAGGCCCACCCGGTTGGCTTTTATCACTGCTTCGGTTTTAATGCGCTATTTGGATGATGCGGCGGCGCCCAAAGCCGGTTATTTGCTCGATAAACGCTGAAGACCGGATGCGTTGAAAAACGCGCCGACAGGGTTATCGCCCTCTTTTGCTATAGAGGCGCGTGTTTATTTACCGGCAGCCTTTTGTTTGATGTAAAAGATAACGGCTGCCCAGGGGTGATACACTTCTTGGGTGTGTTGGTCTGTGACGGTTAAACCCAAAAGGGTGGGAGTGTTGAGAAAATCCACAATCAGATTGGCCAGCATATCAAAATCCCGGCGAAGTTGCCAGGTTTGTTCCGGTCGAGTCAGGTCATGCAGAACAAGGAATAGGCGGTTGCTGACATGATACCGGCCTTGTTTGGATAGTAATAGATGCAATGAACAAATCGTCTTGGCTGCCCGGCTTGTTCTCGATTCTAACTGACCCGGACCTCAATCCAACAAGCAAATTCGATTGTGTAGAGATCTTCAGATGTCTGACTGATGACTCCATTGTCAATAAAAACCGGGCATGATATACTGCGGGAGAAAACTCATTTAACCGAGACAGACTATGCCCAGTATCGAACAAATCGAGGCACAACTTCAACAAAGGATCGTAGCGTATCCCCCCGTGGCATGGGGGAGGAAGCAAAATGATAATTGGGATCAACAAACGAATTTCATCTATCATGTCTATCGTTGGAATGATTTGCAGCGACGAATAAGAGCGTTTACGCCTTCATTAAGACAGTATGCGATCAATCGTTGGTTCAGTTTCTGGTCAGCGAAGGCGGTTGAGCGGATATTTTGTGAATTGCCGGGGGTAACAGCTAACCTCAATCAATATGATCGTTTAGTGGATTTCACTATTTTGGGGATCAAATTTGATCACAAAACGAGTGTATTTCCCCAGGGGTATGGGCATAGCCTAGAATTTGCTCGAAAGAATCGAATGCATCTGGTCAAATGGCTTTACCAGCATCAAAGTCGGCAGCAGCGGTATCATACTGCCAATCGGTTGTATGTTATGTTGTATGCCAATGATGGAGCGCATTGGAAACTCAGAGCAGACATTAGCGGTTTGCGCCAGGTAGTCAGGGAATATGGGGCTAGTTTTGATCCATCAAGACTAGAATCATTAAGTATAGGTGGGGGTCAAGTTTTGTCGGATATCGTTTGGTTTGTGAAGGAATGAGTGTGTTATCAAGGATCTGATTTTAGGAATAAGTGTTTTGTATCAAGAGTGTTTGGGGGCGAGGGTACTTGTCAATTGCCAATACCACATCAACGAATAAGGGGCTAACAAGAGTCAATTTACCTACAGTATTGTCTGGTCAATATTGTTACCGGTTAAAACTAAAAGTTAGACTTTGTTTATCAGAAGTCAACGTATAGGGCTGGC
>JAFGNV010000147.1 GCA_016926805.1 Anaerolineae bacterium | reverse complement strand
TCTGAGATAGGCTAACTGCTGGCGCTGTTGTAATTCTTAAGTCCCTGCTTCCAAAATCGCCGCAGAATCACCAACAATACAATCGGCAAAATGGTCGCCCAGGCCAGATACACCGGCGGCATTCTATTCAACACAAACAGGGACGGAAAGTTGGAGATGACAAAGATAGGCAAAACAAAAATACCAATTTGTTGAATCCAGCGGGGGTAAATATCCATGGGCATATTATTGAAATCCCAAAACAAATCGGAAACCTCGGCGATGGCGCTGGTGTTCACCAGCCAGAAGGAGAGAATTTGCGGCAACAGGAACAGGCTGTACGTTACCAACACACTGATAATCATAAACCCCGCGTAACCGCCAAGGGTGACCAGATTAACCGGAATGTCCAGGCGCGCCCAGGCAATGGCCACCATCATCAGCCCGGCTATTGCATCCACGGCAAAAATGGTCAGGTCGGTCATGCGGAGCGTAACCATAAACTGTAGCGACACGGGTTTGGTCATGAGTAGGTCTAACTCACCGTCTCTGATTTTTAAGCGCAGGCGGAAATTGTTCATCATAAACAACCCGGCATAAAACGCGGTGAGGGTAACAAAGGTGCCGATGAACAGGAGAATTTCATCCGGCGACAAACCGTTGATGTTGACTCCTGAACGATACACAACCACCACGTACGACAGTTTAACCAGCAGGTAACCCGTTTCCATAGCCATATTGCCGATGAAATTGAAGCGATACTCCATTTGGGCCATCAGGCTGTTTTTGATGAACAGGCTGTAAATCAAGAGGTGTTTTTTGATTTCGCGGACAATGGTACGCATCTCAGCCTCCTATCGCCACATAGCGCCGGCTGCCGACGCGCCAGAGATAGTTGGCCATTAGCAGGCAGAGAATAATCCAAATACCCTGCATCAGCATGCCCTGAACCGTTTCGATGGGGGAAATCTTGCCGTTGAGCACATTAATGGGGTAATTGACAGTATACTTGAAGGGCAACAGATTTGAGACCCGAACAAACAGAGGGCCAAAAACTTCCAGGGGAAAAATTCCACCGCTCAGCAGGATGGTGACAATACGAATCCCTTCGAACAAAAAGCCGATTTCGACAACCCAGAAAGCGATGGCGCTGAAGCAATAAAAGATGAGAAAATTCAAAACCACAGCCAGGGTCAACGTCCCCAGAAAAGCCAAAACGCGGTAAAATTCCAGGGAAATACCAAAAAAAACATTCAGGCCCAGCAATACCACTAGCAATATTCCCAAAATCATCCCCAGGTTGGGTAACTTTTGGCCCAGGTAAGAAGAGAGGCGGTAGGGGAAATAACCCATCGGCTGAACCAGGAACTGGCTGAATTTGCCATTTTTGATGTCGTCCATAATTTCGTATTCAAAGCCAGTGCGCACAATCCGGGCCACCAATCCGGCCATAAAGGTGTAGGCCATCATCTGCTGGTAGGTATAGCCATATACCACCGGCTCGGACGAGTTCCGGTAAATGGCTGTCCACATAAAAGCCTGGATGAAGATGGGATAAGCAGCGCTGATGAGCGAGAGCAGAAAATTAATCCGGTACTCAAGCGCGGTCTGAAAGCCCAATTCGAATGTTTTGGCATACTTGTTAAGCCATCGCATCGGCCGCCTCCCGCCGCTGATACAGCAGCGCAATACCTTCTTCGATGGGAATATCTTCGATATTAAAATCCACCACCGGTAGCCGGTCCAGAATGGCTTTGGAACGTTCTTTCAGTTCCGGCCGGGGCACCTCGAGGATGGCAAAAAAGTCGGCATGTTCTTTGACCTGCCCAAAAGCAGCCAGCGCGTCCCGCCCCACCGGGCTAGACAACTGTAACCGGATTACCTTTGATTGGGCAAACACATCGTTGACCCGATGCAGGTCGCCGTCAAACACAATCCGGCCGTGGTTGATGATAATGGTCCGCTTGCACAGATTTTCCACATCCTCCAGGTAATGGCTGGTTAAAATAACGGTGGCTTTTTCCTGCTGATTGTAATACTTAAAAAACTCCCGGATGTTCTTCTGTGATAGAAGGTCCAGCCCAATGGTCGGCTCGTCAAGAAAAATTAGCTTGGGTTTGTGAATCAGCGCGGCCACCAGTTCCATCTTCATGCGCTCGCCCAGCGACAGGCGGCGCACCTGCACCTCTAACAAGTCTTTCACATCCAGCAGTTCGGTCAATTCGGCCAGGGTGGCCCGGTAAACCTGGTCGTCAATTTCGTAGATGCACTTATTGAGATACAGCGACTCATTGGCCGGTAAATCCCACCAGAGCTGATTTTTCTGGCCCATCACAATGGCAAATTGCATTTTGAAGGCTTTTTTGCGTTCCCAGGGAATATATCCCAATACCGTGGCCCGGCCGGCGGTAGGGTGCAGAATCCCCGACAGCATTTTAAGGGTGGTGGTTTTGCCAGCTCCATTCGGCCCCAAAAAACCAACCATTTCACCCAACTCTAACACAAAAGAGATGTCATTGACGGCGTCTTTGGTCAGTTTTTCCCGGTAAAACAGATTCTTGAGCGAGTTTTTGAGTCCAAGTTCTTTTTTGTAATACTCAAATGATTTGGAAAGATGTTCGACATGAATGAGCATACGCTTCTCCTTGGGGATAATGGATGGCTTCGAAAATGAAAGCTTTGCTAAAAAATTGCCGGACAACAGAAATACCCCGTCCGGTGCCTGATGGACGGGGTAAGCCTTCTATGATCGGCCAAAGGCTTCTCGATTATAGTGAATAACCCGGCAAACGGCAAAAGGAGAATTTTTGAGTGATTCTTTCGCCAAAAGATGACAATTGGATTATTATTAGCCGCAAATAAGGGACGTGAGGATGCGTTGATGTCGCTGCCTGCCGCTTTAGACAAGTTTTGACGGTTCCTCTGTTTTATGTAACAATCCCTATCTGGTTTTTTGCAAGGGCCGCGACCGCAGGTTGCGGTTTTTTTGGTCATTTTCTCTGAAGGACAATTCCGGTGAATATTGAACATAAATACGGCACAACTATCTTTCGCAGCGCCACCGATTACCAGCCGCCACGCACCTGGCGGGCCTGGTTGATAGGCCGGCCCCTGGCCACCGCCGACGCACCCCATCAAACCATTGGTAAAATCATCGGTCTGGCCGTTTTTGCCTCCGACGCGCTCTCGTCCACGGCCTACGCCACTCAGGAAATTCTAGTCATCCTGGCTTTGGCGGGGACCATGGCTTTTGGGTATGCTTTTCCTATCTCAATTGCCATTGTGGCGCTGCTGGCAATTGTCACCTTGTCTTATGAGCAAACCATCCACGCCTATCCCGGCGGCGGCGGGGCCTACATTGTGTCCCGCGATAATCTGGGCGAGTTACCGGCTCAGGCGGCCGGCGCGGCGCTGCTCACAGATTATGTTCTGACCGTGGCGGTGTCCATTTCGTCGGGCGTGGCGCAAGTGGTTTCGGCTTTTCCCGAGTTATTCCCTTACCGGGTCTATTTGGCGGTAGCGTTGGTGTTGTTCATTATGGTGGTCAACCTGCGTGGGGTAAAAGAGTCCGGCGCAATTTTTGCCCTGCCTACTTACTTTTTTGTGGCGATGATGTTGCTCACGGTTGGAGTCGGTTTGGTCCGATATCTGACCGGAACACTGGGGATGGTAGTTGACCCACCGCCCCTGGAAATTGTGGCCGTTCAAATTGTGACGCCCTTCCTGCTGCTCCATGCTTTTTCCAGTGGCACGGCGGCCCTGACCGGCGTGGAGGCTATCTCAAACGGCATTCCGGCTTTCAAAGAGCCACGCAGCCATAATGCGGGCATTACCCTGATCTGGATGTCGGCCATTTTGGGAACGTTGTTTTTGGTCATTACGTTTTTGGCTAACCGGATTGGCGCGATGCCTTCGGAAACGGAAACGGTGATTTCGCAACTTGCCCGCACCGTCTATAATAGCCGCGATTGGTTATATTTGTTGACCATTGGCGCCACCACCGTCATCTTAATTATGGCTGCTAATACCTCCTTTGCCGACTTTCCCCGCCTGAGCGCGCTGCTGGCGATAGACGGTTTTTTGCCCCGCCAATTCACCTATCGTGGTAGCCGACTGGTCTTTTCGCGGGGGATTATGGCCCTGGCCTTGCTGGCCTCAATCTTGATTATTGCCTTCAGCGCCAGCGTTACGGCCTTGATTCCACTTTACGCTATCGGCGTCTTTCTCTCATTCACCCTGTCGCAGGGAGGAATGGCCCACCGTTGGTGGAAGATTGGCCGCCTCGCGCCCGGCCAGGAAAAGCAGGAACGAGGGTCAACCCTGCGCTATGAGGCAGGCTGGCAGGTAAAAATAGTCATTAACGGCTTTGGTGCGGTTTGTACGGCAATTGTGATGTTTGTCTTTGCCGTTACCAAGTTTCGCGATGGCGCCTGGTTAGTGTTAGTTTTGATGCCGCTGCTGGTGGCGGGTTTCTCCCTCATTCATCGTCACTATCGCAACCTGGCCCGGCAGTTATCGTTAGACGACTATGGCGCGGCATCGCATATTATCCGTCACCGGGTCATCCTGTGTGTGAGCGGGGTGCATCAGGGCTCACTAATCGCCTTACGCTATGCCCGCAACCTGTCCGACGACGTGACCGCGGTGCATGTGTCAATGGACCCCCTTGAAGCCGAGAAAGTGCGCCAAAAATGGGAAATGTGGGGCGACGGCGTGCGGCTGGTTATTTTAGAGTCACCCTATCGCCTGTTTGTTGAACCGTTACTGCAATATATTGAAGAAATTGCCAGCCAACGCCAGCCCAACGAGATTATCACCGTGGTGGTGCCCCAATTTGTGCCCAGGCGTTGGTGGCATAACCTGCTGCATACCCAAACGGCTATGCTCCTGCGGCTGGTCTTGTTATTCAAACCGGGCGTAGTGGTGACAGATGTGGCCTATCAGGTAGAATAACTCATCAGTTTTACAAACGGAGATATATTATGAACGTCATTGTTGTGGGCTGCGGCCGGTTAGGTGGAAATCTGGCTTACCGCCTATCGCAGCGAGGGTATCAGGTGGTGGTGGTTGACCAGAATCCCGCCGCTTTTAATAATATGCCGCCGGATTTTCATGGCCGCACGGTTGAAGGAGACATGTTGGCTGAGGATGTGTGGCACCGGGCCGGGATTGAGCAGGCCGACAGCCTGGCCGCCGTCACCAGTTCCGACACGCTCAATGCGGTGGTGGCTCACGTGGCCCGCACGGTTTACCACGTGCTCAACGTGGTAGTGCGCAATTATGATTCGCGCTGGCGGCCTTTACAGGAAGCGTTTGGCTTGCAGATTGTCGGCCCGGCCAGTTGGGGCGCACAACGGATCGAGGAAATGCTCCATTACGGCGAGATGCGGCCTGTCTTTTCCGCCGGTAACGGCGAAATAGGAATTTATGAGGTCATTGTGTCCGACGCCTGGCAGAGTCGCCGGTTGGAAGAGTTTTTAACCGGCACGGGGTGCCTGGCGGCAGCCGTGTCTCGCGCCGGCCGGGCTATGCTGCCCGCGCCAGAGATAATTCTGGAGGGTGGCGATGTGGTTCATGTCAGCGCCACCCAGGATGGGATTGAAGCCCTCCAACAACGCTTGCCTGAAACCAGAGAGGTGTAACATGTTTGTGATTATTGCCGGTGGCGGCCGCACCGGCACCCAACTGGCCGCCCTGTTACAAACACAAAATCATCAGGTACACGTGGTTGAAGGCCGGACCAATGTGCTGGCCCGCGCCCACCGCGAAGTACCCACCGAAGTTATCTTTGAGGGCCACCCCACCGACTTGCAGACGTTGGAACAGGCCGGTATCCGCCAGGCCGATGCCGTAGCTGCCTGCACCTCAGACGACGCCAACAACCTGGCGATTTGTTTTTTGGCCCGCACTGTATTCAAGGTGCCGCGCACCATTGCTCGCATTAACTACCCGCGCAACGCCTGGTTATTTGACCGGAAATTCCACGTAGACGTAGCCCTCAACTCGCCTGAAATTATGGCCAGTTTGATTGAGGAAGAGATGTCGATGGGTGAAATGATCACCCTGCTCAAACTACGACGTGGCCATTATTCTTTAGTTGAAGAAAAGATTCCGGCCGGTTCCAACGTTATCGGCGTGCCACTTAAAGACCTATCCCTGCCCGAGCAGTGTGTTATCGCCGCCATTATTCGCCAGGGACAAATTGTGGTGCCCAAAGGATCAACCGGCTTTGAGGCCGACGATGAAGTGCTGGCCATCACCGACCGGCCCGAGGAACTGGCCGCGTTGTTTGCGCCCCAATCGGCCGGGTAAGCTCCTAAAAATTGCTTTCCATTTTCACAGACTGGCTTATCAACCCTCAAGGCGGAACAAATGTCATTTCTGAAACGGTCAAAAGCCAAACAAGTTGAGCTATCGTCTGGCGTTTCTATTCAAACTACTGCATCCAAGTCGGAAGAAACAAAAATTGTCCTCTGGACGTATGATGAATCTCAACTTCAGGAACAGGAAATCCAGGCGCTTGAAGAAGTGCTGCCGGTCAAGGATGGACACAAGGTGATTTGGATTAATTTTGACGGCCTGTCCGAAACTGCCGTTCTGGAACAACTGGGGCAGATGTTTGACCTGCATCTGCTGGTTCTGGAAGATGTTTTGGATGCCAATCAACGGCCCAAACTCGAAGATTACGATGATTATCTCTACCTTGTGGTGAAGATGCTCTATTATGCCGACGTCCAGCGCAGCCAGGTGGTGGTAGAACAGGTAAGTTTGATCATCGGGTCGAACTTGGTTATTTCGCTGCAAGACGCCGGCGGGGATGTGTTTGACCCCATCCGGCGGCAACTGCGCAACCCCGGCAGTCGTTTGAGAAAAGCCGGTGCCGATTATCTGGCCTACACTCTGTTAGACGCAATTGTTGACCACTATTTTGTGGTGTTAGACAAACTGGCCGAAGATATTGAGGAGATAGAAGAGGAGTTGGTTGAAAACCCAACTTCGCAGACCCTCGAAACCATCTATAATCTTAAACGGGAACTCATCTTTTTGCACAAGTCGGTCTGGCCGCTGCGTGAGGTGCTGTACCGGTTAACGCGGGGCGAGTCGCCGTTGTTTACAGAACAATCGCGGATTTATCTGCGTGATGTTTACGATCACGCCGTACAGGTGATTGACCTGGCTGAAATATACCGCGAATTGATTACCGGTATGCTCGATATTTACCTGTCCAGTGTCAGCAATCGGCTCAATACCATTATGAAGGTTTTGACCATTATCGCCACCATCTTTATCCCCATGAGCTTTCTGACCAGCGTGTACGGGATGAACTTTAAATATATGCCAGAACTTGAATGGCGGTGGGGCTATCTGTGTGTCTGGCTGGTGCTCATTACCCTGAGCGGGTTGATGCTGTTTTATTTCAGAAAAAAGAAGTGGTTGTAAGTATTGATTGGGTGGTTATTTTGGGGGAAAGCAGCCTGACATCGTCGTGATAGACCTGCCTGACCACATCCACACCCGTTAAGAATTTAGCCAATAAAAAGAGGCGAAATATACACTGCTATTTCGCCTCTTTGACTTATTGGGGCCAGTGTTACTTGCTCTTGACCGAAATCCGCTTGTAATGGGCTTGAGCTTCCGCCGTTTTGGGCAAGGTGATGGACAGCACTCCCTTCTTGAAGTTCGCGTCAATCTTGTTGGAGTCGGTGTCAGGAGGTAGCGGAATGCTGCGCCGGAAGGAACCGTAGGAGCGTTCCAGGCGATAGTAATCCTGACCCTTGTCTTCCTTCTCTTCTTTCTTCTCGCCGCTGATGGTCAGAATATTGTTGGCCACAGTTACTTCGATATCGTTTTCGTCCATACCGGGTAATTCGGCGGAAACTTTGTATTCCCTGTCGCTTTCGGTCACGTCAACGGGCGGGCTGAAGTCGCCCCACGTTTCGCCGAACGGGACCAGATTGAAACCGCGGAAGAAATCGTCAAAAAGATGATCAATGCTACGCTGGAGCGCGTAAACCGGGGCTTGATCTTCACGTTTCACCGGCACTTGTTTTTCACTTCCCCAATTCCACGGGATCAAATCTCTGATAGCCATTGTTGTTTACCTCCTTTCTCACATTGTTTGGTAATAGGAACAGGACAATGTCCTGTTCCTACAAAAGTGGTTTTTAGGCAATCCTATCCTGGCACTGGCCTAATGTTGCGTCGTTAGCTTGCCTTTACCGTAATCTTCCGAGTTTTGGCCGGGCCGGCTTTGGGCAGGCGCAGACGCAACACCCCATTCTTTACCGTTGCTTCAATGTTCTCGCGGTCAATCTCTTCGGAGAGGGTGAAGCTGCGCTCGTAGTCGCCGGTCTGATACTCGGCGTAGGCCAGGCTGTAATTATCGGGCGCTTCCGTCTGAACGTAGCCATTAATGGTTAAAACACTCTTTTCCAGGGTGATGTCAATCGAGTTCTCATCCACACCGGGCACATCGGTTACAAGCATGATAGCGTCGTCGTTTTCGTAGATATCTACCCGGGGCACGTAAGCCCGCCGTATCCGCGTGCGCTCGGCACCTTCTACGGTTGCTACTTCTTTCTTTTCCTCTGCTTCCAGAGTTTGTAGTTCTTTTGCGTTAGCCATAATGTCACCTCCGTAATAGTCTTGGTTGATGTTCAGTCTTGTTCCCAAACTGAGTTTGGGAACAAGATTAAGATTAATTAACAATCTTGGTTGATGTTTAGGCTGATTTTACCGTGATCTTCCGGGGCTTGTCCACCTCGGCGCGAGGCAGAGACAGGTGCAGGATGCCCTTCTCAAAAATGGCGTCAACCTTATCGGTTTCAACCTTGAAGGGTAACTGGAACGCGCGGTTGAATTTGCCATAGCCCCGCTCCCGGCGATGGTACTTGTTGCCTTCGTCCAGTTCTTCTGGTTTGCGGTCGCCGCTCAGGGTCAGGGTGTCGCCCACAACTGAGATGTCAATATCGCCGGGGTTGATCCCTGGCAACTCGGCGGTCACTACCGCCCCCTCTTCATTGGTCCACACGTTGATAGCCGGATAACTGGGCGCGGTGCGGCCGCCAGCCATAGTAAACGTGTCGGAAAAGAGTCGGTCTACCTCACGCTGCAAACGCTGCATCTCCTGCCAGGGAGATCTGTATCCGTAATAGCCAAATGGTCGTCGAAACATGATTGTTACCTCCTTCTACGCTAAACTATTGTTTTCTAAATTTATTTTCCCTCATCATAGGGAGTGTTTCTAAATTGATGATACGCTTGTATTTTATGAAGGTGATGTTAGAATCGCGCTAGCGGAGTGTTAGAGGAATATTAGAAGAAGCGGGGTTTTGAAGATAAAAGGGCGGTCTGTATGTAACCGCCCTTGTTAAGAGGTACTGATGTTGCCAGGCGCCGTTGACTGGCCGTACTCGGTAGATTTGTCTATTGAATTTTCGTCAATCACCCAAGAGAGCATCCAGGTAACGATCAACTAACCACGTGCTGGCCTCAAAAAAGGCATAGGTCCGCCGGAATGAATCGTAAGGCGGAGACCTGGTGGGCATGACCTCAGCCTGATAGATGACCTGTTCTAGCTCTTCTATCCGAGCCAGCAATTCACCCGGTTCAGCAGGCGCGGCGAGGTCGGCATACGTGCGTTGCCTTTGCGGAAAAGTGACGGCTTCGGCAGGTAGATGAGGTAACACTCCCAGGGCAACCAGGGCGTGATTGTAGGCTACCAGTTGCGCCCCGACAGGTTCAATCTGATGGGCCGGAGTTAAGGCCAGATTCATGGTCTGCAGCCAATCCCAATCCAGTAAAATGTGTTGAACCAGAATTCTCAATTCAGACAAACTGAGATGGGGAGACGCGCGCTGGCTCAACACAAATCCCTCGCGCACGTCCCCCAGATGTTGCAAGGTATCGGCCAACTGGCCCGACCGGCGCCTGGACGACAACCGGCCCGGCCAGTGGCTTGCCTGGATCATCGCTGCCAGCGTTTGCCGGGTAGATTTGACAGTTTGGGCCAGCTCCCGCAAGGTTTCGCGGGTGGCTTTTAAGTCGGTTATCCCGGACATAATATGGCTCGCGATTGAGCGGTTTAGTATTCCGGCATGGGAGGCGCCGCCGGTTTTTCCGGCTCCGGCACGTCGGTGATGAGAGCTTCGGTGGTTAAAATCATCGCCGCAATGGAAGCGGCATTAGCTACCGCACCGCGAGTCACTTTGGCCGGGTCGATGATGCCGGCTTTCACCATATCGGTATATTCACCGGCCATCACGTCGTAGCCAATGTTCTTGTTCTTCTGCTCGGTCTGACGACGACGCACTGTCTCGACCACCACCGCTCCATCCATACCGGCGTTACGCACAATGCCCATCATCGGCTCTTGCAGCGCCCGGCGCACAATGTTGACGCCGGTCTGCTCCTCAGGTGTGTCAGCCTTAATCTCATCCAGTACGTGCAGCACGTTAAGCAACGCAACCCCACCGCCGGGCACAATGCCTTCTTCCACGGCGGCGCGGGTGGCGCTCAGGGCATCTTCCACCCGGTGCTTTTTCTCTTTCAATTCGGTTTCAGTAGCAGCGCCTACGCCAATAACGGCCACCCCACCGGCCAGTTTGGCCAGTCGCTCTTGCAACTTCTCACGGTCATAATCGGAGGTGGTGTTCTCAATTTCAGCCTTGATTTGATTGATCCGCCCTTTGATGTTGTCATCCGAACCGGCCCCGCCAATGACGGTCGTGTCGTCTTTGGTAACCACAACTTTATCGCATTGGCCCAAATCTTGCAGGGTGGCGCTTTCCAGCTTGCGGCCGGTTTCCTCACTGATAACCGTACCGCCGGTTAGAACGGCAATATCCTGCAACATGGCTTTGCGGCGATCCCCAAAGCCAGGCGCTTTGACGGCCGTCACGTTAAAGGTGCCGCGCAGTTTGTTGAGGACCAGGGTGGCCAGAGCTTCGCCATCTACATCTTCGGCAATAATCAGCAGGTTGCGTTTGCCGGTCTGTACCAGTTTCTCCAGCACTGGCACCAGGTCGGTGGCCGTGGAGATTTTTTTATCGTGGATAAGAACGTAAGGTTCCTCCAACTCGGCTTGCATGCCTTCCTGGTGGGTGATGAAGTAGGGGGAGATATAGCCCCGGTCAAACTGCATCCCTTCCACATAGTCGGTTTCAAACGCCAAGCCCTTGCTTTCCTCAACGGTAATCACCCCGTCTTTGCCCACCTTTTCCATCACCTCGGCAATCAAATCGCCGATTTCGCGGTTTTGGGCAGAGATAGAGGCTACATTGGCAATTTCCTCTTTGGTATCAATAGAAATAGCCATATCCTTAACCGCCTGGGTTACAGCTTCGGTGGCCTTCTCGATGCCGCGTTTGAGCAGCATAGGATTGGCTCCGGCGGCCACGTTCTTTAAACCTTCCGTCACAATGGCGTGCGCCAACACCGTGGCGGTGGTGGTGCCGTCACCGGCAATGTCGTTGGTTTTGGTGGCCGCTTCTTTGAGCAGTTGGACGCCCATGTTTTGATACGGCTCTTCCAGTTCAATCTCTTTGGCCACGGTTACACCATCGTGCGTCACCGTCGGCGCACCCCACTTTTTGTCCAGAGCTACATTGCGGCCCTTGGGGCCCAACGTGGTCGACACGGCTTTGGCCAGAGCATCGATGCCGGCTTTTAGCTCCCGGCGAGCTTCTTCTTGAAACACAAGTTGTTTTGCCATTGGTTTTCCTCCTGATACGTTAGTAAGATTTTTATTTTATAAATCGTTTGTCAACTCAAGTCAATTCACAATTGCCAATAGATCACTCTCGCGCATAATGAGATACTTTACGCCATCGTGCTTCACCTCGGTGCCGGCATATTTGGCAAACAGCACCCGGTCGCCGACCTTCACATCCAGCGGCTGGCGTTCGCCCTCTTCATTGCGGAGACCCGGCCCGACGGCCAGAATTTTCCCTTCTTGCGGTTTTTCTTTGGCAGTTTCCGGCAGAACAATGCCCGAAGCGGTGGTTTCCTCACGTTCAATCGGCTCAATCCAAACCCGATCGCCCAGAGGACGTAACTTTAAAGAAGACATAGTTTGACCTCCTTAAATCTGATTATATTTGAAATTTTTTGTTTGGTAAAAATGTGGTCAAAAAAACCGTGAGTCGCCAACACGAGTTACGGGGAAAATTATTATCACAAATTTTGTGGCCCAACCCCACGGCAAAGCAATCCTTTGCCTACCGTTTATGGTACGCAAGTACCTATTTTACCGGATGAATGTTAGAATCGCGTTAGAGGTTTGTTTAAAAATTGGACAAGATTTTGAAGGGAGGTTATCGTTCGACCACTTCAACGCCGGGCGGAACTTTGCAAATTCGGGGCAGGGTAAAGGTAAACGCAGAACCCTGACCCAACTTGCTTTCAAAGGTAAGTTCGCCGCCGTGAGTTTCGACCATGTTTTTGGTGATAGACAGGCCCAGGCCAGTGCCCGGCTCATCACGGATATTCTGGTCGGCGGAGCGGAAAAAGGTGGTGAAGAGTTGGGCCTGGTCTTCTTCGGACATGCCATATCCGGTATCGATAACCGTGACCATAACGCCATCCCATTCCTCGTTTTGGTAAGGTTTAGCAGTCACGGTAATAGTCCCACCTTCGGGGGTATATTTGTAGGCGTTACTGACCAAGTTAGTGACAATTTGCACCATCCGGTTGTAGTCGGCCCGTAATCGGGGCAAATCGTCAGACACATCAAGCGTCAGTTGTTGTTGTTTTTTATCAATCTGGGTCCGAACCGCCTCGATCACCTCCTTGATGACATCTGCCATTTGTACATCCGTTATTTCCAGGCGAATCCGGCCCGCTTCTATCCGGCTGACATCGAGCAGGTCATTTACCAGCCGGGCCATCCGGTCAACGCTGTTGGTGATGATTTGTAGAAATTCATTCTGTTGCTCCGCCGATAGCATTCCACCGCCGCCCATTTGCAGAAGCTTGGTATAGCCCTTAATACTGGTCATGGGGATTTTTAACTCGTGCGAGGCGATGTTCATAAATTCCGTCTTGGCATCATTGGCTTCTTTGACTTGCTCAAACAGGCGAGCGTTATCAATAGCAATGGCGGCGTGGCTGGCCAGCAGTTTGACAAAGGCCACATCTTCACTGGTAAAATAATCTGGGTCGGTGCTTTCCAGGTCGATCACGGCAATCACGCGATCCTCACGCATCACCGGCACTGCCAACAAGGAGCGGGTGCGGTGATTTTTGGGAACGTAGTATTCGGCCCGGGTAATATCGTTGATCCAGGCGATTTCGCCAGTACGGGCCACCCGGCCCAGAATACCTCGAGTTAACGGCCAGGGGTCCTTCCGGTAACGACCCATTTCGGTGGGCATGCCGTGCTGCGCCAGTAAATATATCCCCGGCTCCGGCTCATCTTCGTTACTCACCACGCCGATCAAACCCATTGAAACGCCCAGGGAGTCCATCAGATGGGTTAACGACATATCCAGCACCACATTCAAATCGAGCGAGGTCTGCAGGGACTGGTCAAACACTTGCAGGGTTTGCAGTTCCTGGATGCGTTCGGCCAGGGCCTGATCGGTGCTGGTAAAGATTTGCGCGTTTTCAATAACAATGGCTGCCTGCGCCCCAAAGGTCATTAACAAGTTACATTCTTCCTCGTCAAACACGGTGCCATCTTGTTTATTGATAACTTCAATCACCCCCACCACCTGCTCATGGGCGATCATGGGCACGCAGAGGATGTCTTTGGTGCGAAATTCGGTGGCTTCATCAAAGGCAATGTTAAAGCGGGGGTCGGCGGCAACATCGTTGATGATGAGCGGTTTGCCTGTTTGCGCCACCGTGCCCACAATACCCTTGCCGACAGCGGTTTTAACGCCCAACAACTCTTTACCCGTTGGCCCTAACACCACCTCAAAGGTCAATTCCTGACCTTTGGGGTCCATCAGTAGCAACGACCCGGCCTCGGCATGCAGAATTTCGACGGCTCGATTCATAACCTGCTGCAGCGCTTCGTCAAGATTCAGGGTCGAACTCATGGCCACACTGACTTCACTCAGGATGGCCAGTTGGTTGGCGCGATCCCGGGCTTCCTGCAACAAGCGTGACTTTTCCAGGGCAATGGCCGATTGCGAGGCAAAGAGTTCCATCAGCCACACATCATCCTGACTGAACCGTAGCCCTCTGGGGTGATGCACCAACTGCAACACGCCACGCACTTTTCCGGCCCAGTGAAGCGGCACGGCCAAAACCGGACCAAAACTGGCCTCGGCAAATTCTGGCGAACGCCCCGAAAAACTGAGGTAATTATCTACCGTGACCGATTCGCCCAGCATCATCGCCCGGCCCGCAATATCCTGGCCGGTTTTCACAATACAGCCGGTGTAGTTCTTATCCAAGTTATGGCTGACAACCACCTTTAAGCTTTCGCCATCCGGTTCCAACAAAAAGACCATGCCCCCGGCGGCATTCAGTCGCCGGGTGGCGTGTTCAACCACAGAGGCGAGCAGGCGGTCCGGCTCTGCCTCAGCCTGAATTTCCACCGAAATTTGTTGCAGGGTTTCCAACTCGGCGGCGCGACGGTTGGCTTCTTCCAGAAGTTGAGCATTTTCCAGGGCAATGGTGGTTTGATTGGCCAGCGTGGCCAAAAAAACCAGGTCGCTGCTTAAATAGGGCCGGCCCGATCTTTCAAAACCCAGGGCCAACCAACCCAGCAAATATTTTGAACCGAGGAGGGGCACACACAACGCAATATCCAGCATGTTCAGCCGGGCCAATTCTTCGCGGGAAATGTCGGCATTGGCCGGGGTGGCCCCGCCAGGCGTGAGTTGCAAAATATTGTTGGTATCGGCCAGCCATTGGGCCAGGTCATCACTCAAGCCAAACTGCACCTCAATACCGGGCGAACTCTTATCGCCGGTTTGCGCTCGAATGACAAAGGTACCCTGGGCGGCATCTCGCAAGAACACCATCGCATGCTCGGCAGATAAGGCTTGTTGGGCCTGGTTAAGCAGCATCTCCAAAACCCGGTCGGTGTCAAGGGGGGTAGAAATCAGATCCCGGCCATAACGCTGTAAAACTTCTCTGGAGTCGAAGGTTTCACGCAAGAAATAGCGATTGACAATGGCTTGAATTTTATCTCGAATTGGCTCCAGGAATATCACCAACAGCAAGACAAAAATAACCAAGATAATGGGACTTCGGTAAAGATTGGTGTCTTGCAGCAAAACACCCAAAATACTGACGGTCAGAAAGTAACCCAAGGTCACCAACAGGGTCAACATGGCATACATCACCCCCCGGCTAAACAAAATATCCAAATCTAGCAGGCGATAGCGCAGGGTGGCATAGGTTACGGTCAGCGGGAAAATAATAAATGGGGCAAAGACAACGGCAAAGATGGCCATAGAAAATGACGTAGAAAGACCGAGCGCATTCACAATAGTCCAAGTGACGATAGGACCAAAGGAAATGGCGCTGCCCCACAGAAGAATCGTTGTTTGCTGGCGGGTCAGGGCGGAGAATGTAGAAAGCCGGGTATCAAAAAGCAACGCCAGGAAAAGAACCACCATCAGGCCAATAAATCCAAAAGCCCACAGGCGAACATTTACGTAGGCTTGAGGATCGGCGGCAAAATAGATGCTATAGAAAATAACTATGCCCAGAATCAAAGCCAAAACATAGGGAATAGTTCGCACCCAGGCATAATGTCGGATCAAGCGCGACTGGGTGGGGAAGACAAAGGCAAGGGATAACAGGCTGGCGCCCACCAACGGCATGGCAAAAGCCCAGATGGGAGTCAAGAAATTCAAAGTGTATAAATCAAACAATCCCCCGGTTAGCATAGCCACGAAAGCGCAAAATGTAACGAAGGCCTGGCCCACTTGCTCCCCACCACGCAAACGGTAGGCAATCAGGCCCAGAATTAAATAAACCAAACCAATAACATAAGACAGCCAGAAAAAGATGATCGAATCGGCCAGAGTAAACTGGCTGAGGGTGACAGAGAACGTATCCGGGGCGTTGATCAGGGTTGGATCTCGCTCCAGGTGCAGGGTCACTGTGTCGCTGACCTGTTTTTGACCAAGGAGATTGTCTAACTCACGGTTTGAGAAAACCGGTACGTCATCAACCCTTAACAGGATGTCGGCGGTCTGCAATCCCTGTTGACGAGCGTTCCAATGGGGGCTAAATATATCGGCTACAACCAGGCGGGGATAAAAAAGGGCACCCAAAAATGGCTGCCGAAGCCAGTTCAAAGCAAAGATAGGAGCCAAAATATTATAGATAATGGCCAGGAGAATAAGTATCAGGACAACTATTTGCGTGGGCTTTTGCCGAAACCTGCTTCGTTCAGGGCCGGTAACTATATTCATTAAGAGTTGATCTACTAAAATGGTAAATGTTCAGAGGATTAAATTCGACACCTCCAGTTTAACATGTCGCCCGAAGTGAGTCAAGGCGGTTTATTGGTACTTTTTGGGGTCATATCATTTCACGCCTACAACTACAACGATTCCGTTCTGCATTTCGCCGTTTGGGTTCTATAATTCAGCCAATCCGCCCCATAACGTGGTTTCTAATATCCACCATCTCCACCCCATAAATCGCCCCTTTGGGGGATGACACTCTACCAATTTTGGTATATACTGATCTAAAATCGTCAAACCAAACCTGGCCGTAATTGGTGGGCCCAGGTTAATAAATTTTCGGTGTGCAACAATGGCAGAACTGGGATATTCTTTTCAACAATCGGAACAAAACAAATACATGTTAAAAATTAATGTGTATGCCATACCCACAGAAAAGCATTTTGACCCCCAACAGGTGAATTTTCCGATTTTCACTGCCGACGGGCGTATAGAGCATCTTATCGTTATCCATCCGTGGCGTCAACATACGCAGTTCCGGGTTTGTGTAGGACGGATTGCTATGCGTGACCGTAAAGAAAAGATAGTTCAAGTTGCTACGTATGGGGGTAACCTGACAATCAGTTGTGAAGAAACCCGCACTCAATGCGCCCTGGTTTCACCGGCTCCCCTTATTGAACTTATTGACGAGGGACCACGGTCACCGGAAACAACGCTGTTCAATATGATTGAAGCGTTGCTGGCTGAAAGACGGGCCGAATTGGGTTACGATAATAATGTATACCAAACCCATCTGGCTGCGGTAGATCCACTCATGCTGTTTCTGGCGGGCCTGGTCACCCTGGAAGAAAAATTCGCCCAGACGCCGAGCATCAACAGTCAATATCAAACGACCATCAACACCATCCATAAAACCCTGCAAAGGTTACGAGAACGAGGGGATTGTCCAACTTCGGTACCCACCCTGGCCGATTTGATCTAGTTTGTCGGATTTTTACTTTCGTTTAACCCAATCTCTAAGGATATGCCCTCAATCTACCCGAACCGTCCCTGCGCCTAATAGGTCGATTAATTGCTGGCGCAGGTAAGCGCTGTCTTTTATGGTCTGGTTGGGAAAATCTACCCGCGTGGTTTTGTTTCCACCGGGAATATACAGGCTGAAATGGTCGTTGCCGGGGTTTTGGGCCAGCAAATCGTAAACCCTTCTCAGGCGATGTTTGTCCTGGCTCAGATTGTTGGCCCGGGGAATGGTGACGTGTAACCAATGCGGCGCATCGCCGGTTTCAACTGCCGGGGCAATCTCCTGAAACGCAGCCACCGGCTGAATCGCTTCATACTGGCCGTTGGCTTCGACCAATTTGGCCTGACCTGGCCGGGCGCTACCGTTTATCTTGGATTGAGCCGGTTGGGCCGGCCTGGCTTGATTCTCACCCGCGGCGGCGTAACTGGTAATCTCATTGGTAATGGTATCGGCCAAAATTTTGGGGCTGCCGTTTTGCGCATCTACTTTTCCGTGGACCAAAATTAGATTACCGCTTACCAGTAGGGTTTTGTATTCTCTGTAGGTTCTGGGAAAAACCACCACCTCCCGCGAGGTCTGGATGTCTTCAATTTCCACAAATGCCATCGGCTCGCCCTTTTTGGTTTGATGCGGGCGAACAAAATTGATCATCCCCGCCACAGCCACCTGCTGGCCGTGCATTGTCTCATCCAATTCTCCCAGCATGGTAGCTTTACTGGCCTGAATGGCCGGTAAATATTTCTGCAGGGGATGGTCAGACAAATAAGTTCCGGCCAACTCTTTTTCCCAACTCAAAATTTCCTTCTGGCTAACCTGTTCCACTTCCGGCGGCGGATAGAGAATAGAGCCGGTGCGAGTCGCCTCAAAACTACCCAGGTCGAACATGCTCAACTGCCCCGCATCGGCGGCTTTGTGGGTGGAACTGGACAGGTTGATCATCCGGTCGATAATGGCCAGTAAGGTGGGCCGCGAGGCGAAATGTTTGGGTAAAGCCCCCACTTTGATCAGGCACTCCAGGGCGCGCCGCCCCACCTGGCGCAAATCGACCTGGCTACAGAAGTCATCTAAATCGGCAAACTCACCTTCGGCGGCGCGAGCGTCCAGGATGACTTGAATCGGACCGTCACCCACGTTTTTGATAGCGCCCAACCCAAAACGAATCGCCGGAGACTGACCTGCACGGTCCTCAATCACAAACTCATTAAAGCTATAATTGATGTCGGGAGGCAGCACCTCAAGGCCCATCGTCCGGCACTCGCCCACCAGCATGCCGATTTTTTCGGTGTTGTGGCGCTCAACCGTCAGCAAGGCCGTCATGTATTCAATGGGAAAGTGCGCTTTGAGATAAGCGGTTTGACACGTGACCAGGGCATAGTCGGCGGCGTGGGCTTTGTTGAACCCATAGCGAGCGAAGAACTCGATGTCGCCATAAATGGCTTCGGCTACGGGCTTGTCAATGCCATTGTTGACGGCCCCTTTGATAAATTTGGCCCGGTGTTCGTCAATTTTGGCTTTGATCTTTTTGCCCACCGCTTTGCGAATCTGGTCGGCATCGCCGGGGGCGTAACCGGCCAGTTGTGAGGCAATCTGGATAATCTGCTCCTGGTACACGATAATGCCGTAGGTATCGCCCAGAATTTGCTCCAACAGCGGATGCTTGTACTCAACCGCTTCCTCGCCGTGCATCCGTTTGATATAAGTGGGGATATACTCCATCGGGCCGGGGCGAAAGAGAGAGATGGCGGCCACAATGTGTTCAAATTTGGTGGGTTTCATCTCGGTGAGCACGCGCCGCATCCCGCTGCCTTCCACCTGAAACACGCCGGTCACGTTGCCACTGGCCAACAAGTCAAAGGCTTTTTCTGGCGGGGGAAGGTGGGGCAGATTTTTGAAGGCCTCCAGATTGTCCATGGGAATGTTGGCCAGATTGAACTCCAGGCCGTGCCGTTCTTTAATCAGTTCCGCAGCTTTGCGCATAATGGTCAGGGTGGAGAGGCCCAGGAAGTCGATCTTGAGCAAACCGATAGAGTCACAGATGGGAAACTCAAATTGGGTAACCGACCGGGTAATCACCGAACCCTGGGGGCGCATGACCGGCACATATTCGGTCAGTGGTTTATCGGTAATAATCACCGCCGCCGCATGGACCGAGGCATGACGGGCGACCCCTTCCAGGTTGCGGGCGGAGTCAACCAGTTCGTGGACGTAGTCGACGTTGTCGTATTGGGCCTTGAGTTCCGGGGCAAAAAATTCGTGTTCTGGATCAAGGGCGTCGGCGATGGTAGCCGGTTTGCCGGGAATCGCGCTGATTTGTTTGGCCAGCATGTCTACTTCACTCAGAGGAACATCCATGGCCCGGCCCACATCGCGGATAGCGGCGCGGGCTTTCATCCGGCCAAAGGCCACAATCTGGGCCACCCGGTCGTCGCCATAGCGATTGATGGTGTAACGAATCATTTCTTCGCGCTGGTCGTCGGGATAATCCAGATCAAAATCAGGCATTGATACCCGGCCCGGATTGAGGAAACGCTCGAAGATGAGGTTGTGCTTGAGCGGGTCGATCAAGGTGATACCAATAGCGTAAGCCACAATCGAACCCGCACCGGAACCGCGCACGTTCCACCAGATATTACGGCGGTGGGCATATTGGCACAAATCCCACACAATCAGATAGTAAACGTCAAACCCCATCCGGTGGATGATCTTCAACTCGTGCTCTTTGCGCGTTTGAATTTCGGGATCGTTGGCCCGGTCTTCGTAGAGTCTTTTAAGGCCCTCATCTGTCAGGCAGCGGAGGAAGGTTTCGTAGGTATGGCCCTCGGGCAGGGTGTCGGGAGGTAAATCGGGCAAGTGGTAATTGTCGTCTTCCAAATCCACCGCGCACATTTCGGCAATTTTGAGGGAATTGGTAAAGGCGCTCTCCGGCAAATTAACCAACGGACGAAATGCGGCTTTCATTTCCTCCAGGCTTTTAAGGTAGTAACTGTTATCCGTCATCCGCATGCGGTTGGGCTGCCTCACCAGCGAAGAGGTTTGCACGCAAAGCAAGGTGTCGTGCGGTTTGGCTTCTTGAGCGGTGACGTAATGCACGTCGTTGGTAACCAGCAGATCGATGTTGAATTTTTTCGACCAGTCGAACAATGTCCGGTTGATGCGAGTTAGTTCCGGGATGCTATGCTCTTGCAACTCAATGAAGAAGCGCTCCCGGCCAAATACCTCCAGATACCATTGCAGGCGTTCGAGGGCTTTTTCCTCTTGGGGCGGGCGTCCCTCCGTGCTGTTCAGCAGCCAGGGGATTTCGGCGGCCATACAACCGGTGGTGCAGATGAGGCCGTCGGCGTGAGCGGCCAGATAGTCGGCGTCGATACGGGGGCGGTAGTAGTAACCTTCCAGTTGGGCGTCGCTACAAATTTTGAGCAGATTTTTGTAACCGGCCATATTTTGAGCCAGCAACAGCAAATGATGGCGGGTTTTATCAGCATTGGGATCGCGCCCGGTCATGCTACGACCATGCAGGGTGATGTAACCTTCCACGCCGATAATGGGTTTGACCCCATATTTTTTGCAGTTTCGGGAAAATTCAATGACTCCGTGCATCACGCCATGGTCGGTGAGGGCCAGGGCAGGCTGGCCCAACCGGACCGCTTCTTTAGCCAGGTCGGCGGTGCGGCCCAGGCCATCAAGCAGTGAATATTCGCTGTGGACATGTAGATGGACAAAATCTGACGACATAAACGCCTCGGTTTTCAACGCTAAGATTCGCAGCGAATTGCCAGGTATGGCGATTACGTAATACGTAGGACGTATCTGAGTATTGAGGGCGAACTAAATACTATATATAGGCCCTCATTAATAAGGAAAGTACTATATATTGTATTCAAGATCACAAAGATACCAGAACAAATGTTTTACGGGACTGTTTTTAATTATACCACATTTTTAAGTTTTCGGTTGGCAGTTGATAGGATTATGGGGCTAATTACGGAGAATTTTAAGGTGGAGGTATTCCTCCGGCACGGCTAAGTTGGACGGAGATAAATTGTCAAGAGATGGAAAAGATTACATCGGCAATTCCAGAGATGCATCTTCTTTTTTCACCGGTTTCAGCCACGTCAGCCAAATTGCTCCGCCGATGAGCACTACGGCAACAATGGCCCACAGCACGGCCCACACAATGGCCGGGATAAAGGTCAATTCGGCCATCGACCGGGCGTCATTCTCCGGCATGTTCAAAAAGCGGGCCGACAGGCCAATCAAGCCAAAAAGGTCAGCAAAAGCGGTAAGGACAGCTTGCATGGCGATCAAATGCAACAAAAAAATGATCCAACCCGGCGCGGCCTTAAGGGCCACCCAGATAAATAATCCGCCAAAAATTACGCCACTGAAGGTGGTCAATATCCCGCTCAATATGTAACCGGAGAAGATACTGGGGATGCCATAACGCATTGAGAGTAAAATCATCCCCACACCAATACTTCCCAACACTATCCGCCCCCAGCGATGGCTGCGGCCCAACAGAATCAACACCGCGCCAAATAAAACAACGCCCAGATAGCCCGCCGGAATAACCACCAAACGCCAGCCCCCGGCAGTGTGAGCCAGGCCTGCGCCGTTGGGATGGACCACAAAGTTGATGAAGTCTCCGCCGGTCAGCAAAGCGGCTAACCCGTGGCTCAACTCGTGAACAATGGTCAGCAAGAGACGAAAGGGATAATTGAGCCAACCCAACCACGGTAAAACCACCATCAAGACCGTGCCCAATCCGGCCAGGCCGATGAGGGCCAGGGTTTCTTTGCTGGAAAAATCATCGGTGCGTGAAGGACTGAATAACGATTGGAGTGAGTTCATACACAACGCTAGAGTCTATTGAGAAGTTCTTGTTTTTTGGCTTCAAACTCTTCTGCGGTAATCACGCCTTGCTCTTTCAACTTTCCCAGTTTCTCCAAAGCAACAAACACATCTTTCCCGGCGTCTTCCTGACCCTTCAAGCCCAAGACAAACTCCTTGCCCTGCTCAAACGCCTCCTGGTAAACTGCTTTGGCCGACTCCAGGTCAACATCCAGAAATTGGCCGCTGGCTTCCAGATGGGTAATCACCACCTGACCTACAGCATAGGTTGAAGCGCCGGATAGGGCCGACATCGACAATCCCCCCAGCACCGTGCCGACTCCGGGGATAACTTTAAACAGGCTGGAGCCAATTTTAGCCAGGGTGCTACCGGTCAGGGCAGACACAAACGCCTTGCCCTGGGCCTGGGAGAAGTCGGCCTCGTACAGGTTGGCCAGTTGTTTCAACATGTCCAATTGAATGGCCGTCACTGCGGCCAGGTCAAACAACGGTACCGGAATCAGCCCGGCGCCCAAAGACCAAATCACATGACTGCGGACAATTTTATCGGCAACTTTTCTATCAACCATGATTCTCTCCTTTGGTTTAGGTTACGCAAAATGTATTGCCAATTCACCTAAAATCCCTGCCAAATATAGCCGGTTACCCTCAAGTATATCAGCATTTGAAAGAAACGTCACCTATCAAAAGTAAGGTTTTACTTACTATTCATACGCTCGAGCCGCAATAAAGTTTCAGGTTCACCTTGCCAGAAAAAATGGAGGGACAAGTTCAGTTTAGCCTGCCCAAACCTAATACCCTCGCCCCACCCCGCGATAGGTAAAACCATACGTTTGCATAGTCTGCGGCTCGTAGAGGTTGCGGCCGTCAATAAAAACGGGCTGGCGCATTAATGATTTAATTTTGGGCATGTCCAGATGTTTGAATTCGTTCCACTCGGTTAGCAGGATGAGGGCATCGCAACCTTTGGCCAGATCATAAGGATCCATGGCTAATTGCAGGTCGGGCAACATTTTGGCTGCAACTCCCATCGAGGCCGGGTCATAACCTTTGACAATGGCATTTTCACGCAGCATGGCCCGGGCAATTTCGGCGGCAGGAGACTCGCGCATGTCGTCGGTGTTGGGTTTGAAGGCCAGGCCCAGCAAGCCGATGACCTTTCCATTCAGGCGACGGCCCAGCACGTCGCGCAGTTTTTGCACCACGTGGATGCGCTGATACTGGTTAATGTCCATCACCGATTTGAGCAGTTGAGGGTGGGTGCCGTGAGTGGTGGCCATGTGGGCCAGCGCTTTTACATCTTTAGGGAAACATGAGCCGCCATATCCAACCCCGGCATCCAGAAAGTAATGGCCAATGCGTTTGTCGTAACCCATGCCGGTGGCCACTTCTTTCACATCGGCGCCCAATTGCTCGCAGATGTTGGCAATTTCATTGATAAAAGAGATGCGAGTGGCCAGAAAGGCGTTGGAGGCGTATTTAATCATTTCCGCCGTGCGCAGGTCGGTAATGATGATGGGGGCGCGAAGGCCCAAGTAAAGTTCTGCCACTTTATTGGCGGCATCCCGGTTAAGTGAGCCAAGCACAATGCGATCCGGGGCGGTAAAATCAAGAATAGCCGAACCTTCACGCAAAAACTCGGGATTCGACACCACGGCAAAGTCAACGGGGGCCGGTTGATTTTCTCGCACAATGTCGGCCACCCAGTCGCCGGTGCCTACGGGGACGGTGCTCTTATTGATGATGATCAGCGGGTGCTGCATGGTTTGGGCAACGGTTTTGGCCGTTTGCCCCACATATTTTAAGTCGGCCTCGCCATCCACACCTTCGGGCGTACCCACGGCAATAAAAACGAATTCGGCGTTGGCCAGGGCGGCGTCGTAATCGGTGGTAAAACTCAGGCGATTACCCTGCACGTTGCGGTGAATCATCTCTTCTAAACCCGGCTCAAAAATGGGCGATTTGCCTTCGTGCAGCATTTTTATCTTTGTTTCGTCAATATCCAAACAGCAAACCGTATTACCCAGGTCGGCAAAACAGGTGCCGGTCACCAGCCCCACATAGCCTGTTCCGATGACAGTGATATGTCTCATTTTCTGATTCTCCTATGGAAGATCATTTCTTATAATCTTGCATCATCAACCGGGCGACCCGCCGCCCGATTTCAACGGCATAGTTAGTGCCCCGGTCCCAGGGATACACCTGGCTCATACTGGCCCAGTAAAGGCCGGGAAGCGGCGTGGCCAGGGGTGGAATGTTGGCGCTGTGGTTAACAGGGGGAACGGGTTGGGCATACGTTTCTCTAAAGAGCCAGCTTGTTCTGACCCAATCCGGCCTAAACTCGGGGTTGAATTTGGTAAGCGCAGGCAGAAACAGATTTAACAATTCTGCCTGACTCATGGAAAAGTAGGGGTGGTCGGGTTCAAGATAGTCGCCGCAATAAATAATGTGATCGCCCGCGTAATGTTCCGGACTGATGTAATGGGTATGTTCAACCAGGGCCAGAAAAGGCAACTCGCCACTTTTGGGCAAATTAATCCAGTAATGTCCCTGGGTGAGACGGTGTTTGAGGGCCAAAATCAACACCACCGCCCCCATCGATTTGAGGTTTTGCAGCCGGGCCAAATAATTAGCGGGAAGTTGGGTCACAAGTTTGCGCAACAAGCCGGGCGAGGTGGTACTCAGAACCCGATTAAAGGTCTGCATCCCATCCGGCGTTTGAACCATAAGGGTTTGGTCCGCCTGAGAGGTAATTTTCTGCACGGGGGTGTTAAATTTAATATCAGCGCCCAAGTTGCCCACATAGTCACAGAGCGCCTGGTTAAAAGCCTGAAACCCACCCTCAAAATAGCCCAGTTTAACGCTGCGCTTGTGCAGCCTGGCCCACATCCAGGCCATGTTGACTTCCTGGTGATATTTGCCAAATTTACCGATGAGCAACGGTTCCCACACCACCCGGTACACCTCTTGTCCCATCATTTTGACAATCCAATCGTGGGCGGTAACTTTTTCCAGGGCTTGCCAATTTTTGGTAAAACGTAAATAGACCCCGCTCAAGGCGTAACGGATTTTAGAAATGAGGGAGATGGGCAGAAACAGATTTTTCCAGAGCGGCGTGGCTGGATAAATTGTGCCATCAATATAAATTGAGGTAACCGGCGTGGGGAAGAACAGCTTCTCGCGCTGCCCAATTTCATCAATCAGATTAATAATGTCGGTATCGGTTGCAAACCAGTGGTGATAAAAACGTTCCAGTTCCCAGTCCCAGGTGGGGTCTTTAAATCCGGAGGCCAGCCCACCGGGACGGTTACTGGCCTCATAAACGGTTACGGCATGTCCGGCCCCGGCAAAGTTCAGGGCCGCGCTCAGGCCGGCCACACCGGCCCCAATAACGGCAACTTTCATGATAATACCTCGAAAAGTTCGGAGGATTTACTGGCCTGTCGACTCCCCGATAGGCGATGGCGTGACCGAATGCTCGTTGGTTATTGGCGCCAACTCCCCCTCGATGGGTTCCTCTATTTCTGCCCGGGCTTCAACAGCCTGGCTAAAATCTTGCCAGCTCAGACTCTCGCGGAGCATGTAATAAATGCCCAGCATGGTAATGGGCAACCACAAAGCTGCATGAAGCACCAAGGTGTAAGCCGCTGCCACCGCCGGCTCAACTCCAAAAACTTTGAGCACTTCAATACCCGGAGTGTCAAACGTCCCTACATAACCAGGCGCAGAGGGTAACGTGGTGGCCAGATTCACCACGCCGTTCATCAACATCAGCACAAAGAAGCTGACAGAAAAACTAAAGGCATACATTACAAACCAATACTTCACGGTTTCCAGCAGCCACACCACCACCGAGGTGACAAACACCATCAGAATATCTCGCAGGCTGCTCAGGCTGCTCAGCCCCTCCATAAATCTGTCGGCCAGGGCCAAAAATTTGGCTTGGAGATTGGCGGGCAAAAAGCGGCTAAAGGCCCATTGGTACAACTTTCGACTGGTGGCGGGGCGGGCCGCCATTACCAAGAAGATAATCAACGCACCAAAAAAAGCCACGCTGGCCAAAATAACGGTTTGGCGCAACCAGCCGGGCAGGCCGGGTACCAACGGCAACCCGATAAACACAAACAGCAGCATCACCAGGCCGTCAAAAATCCGCTCAACCAGGATGGTGGCGATGCTGGCGCTGATGCTCACCTGTTCTTTCTTTTTGAGCACATAAGCCCGAATAATTTCGCCGATGCGGAAGGGGTAAATATTGTTGCCCATGTAGCCAATCACCACCACCGGCCACAGGGTGGTTAAAGAGATGGGTTTTAGGGGACGCAGGAGATAATGCCAGCGCCAGGTACGCGCCCACACCCCCACAAAATACACCGCCACGCCGGGCAATACCCACCAGTAATTACCAGATTGAATATACTGCCACACCTGGCGGAGTTCCAACCCCCGCAGGGCAATCACAACAAAAAAGGCGCTAATTGCAGCGCCCAACCAAAACCTCCAACGCTTCCACATGTTTTGTATTTTACCATTGGGCCGTGATTCGGCAAAATAGGCAGTGTTTTGCTTTCTATACACCCTTTGATTGGAAATGGTTCCATTGTCTGAGGTTTGACGATTCATCAACAAAAAACCGCTACTGATAGGTAGCGGTTTTAGCATTTCTGCCATATTTAATTGAATCTTTTAGGCTGGCATCGGTACTGCTTCAGCCGGTTTTACGGAACCAATCAGAACTCGTTCCAGGGTCATTACGTGCGAGCAAACTCCTCGGGCTTGGAAAAAGTTGCAGTCGCAGTGCCAGTGTCCGTGATCGTAGGTTATTTTGTGCTTCTTGTGGTTGCCGTCAAAGGTTACCTCAAATCGGTCAAAGGTGATGCGCTCTGGCTCCTGCGCATACAGTATCGCCTTCTCAATCTTTCCAATCATCCCTGAGTCCATTCAATAGCCTCCTTCAAAGTTATTGAGTAACTTCTATTAAAGCTGTTAAGAAACAAAAAACACCCGCGCCCTACGCACGCTCAGGTGTTTTTTACCAAATTCTCTCTATTTAGTTGGGAGAGAGGTTTTACATTCATGGTGGGGATGTCTCCACACAATCATCCTCGACTGCCATCGCCGTACCCCTGTAAGTATATATCGCCCGGCACAGGTTGTCAACCGTTTTTACTATACGGAATCCCTACGCTTTGTTCCAGGCATCACCCAAACGAACCCCTGAATATTTTTGGGAAAAATTGGGAAAATTATTGTGTGTTTGCGTAAAAAGCCAAAAATTATCTATTGACAAAAAAAAAGATTCCCTTTATAATACTAACACGTGTTAGTAACACGTGTTAGTAACGCTATTTATCAATGTTACTAAGTTACTAACACTGTCAGTCAGATCAATCCGGGGAGAGGAGAACAAGTGGCTAAACGTCGGGTAACCAGCCGTGACGTCGCCGAACGAGCGGGAGTCTCTCGCACCACCGTATCTTTTGTGATCAACAAAGTGGAGGGAGTCCATATTACCGAAGAAACACGCCAGCGAGTGCTGGTGGCTGCGCAGGCGTTAGGCTACGTCCCCGATGCCACTGCCCAAGCTTTAGCCAGTCGCCGCACCCGAATTATTGGCCTGGTTTTTTCCCGCAGTTATCATCACCTCACCTCTGATGCCTTTTTATTACAAATTGTAGATGGTTTATTAGATGTCGTGCGACAGCATGGGATCCGCTTATTACTGGACTCGGTTGAAAACCGGGACCGGGAAGATGCTTATTTGAACCTGGCGCGGGCCAAACGAATTGATGGCATTATCCTCTCTTTGCCGCGCTCAGACGATAAAGATTTACGCGCCCTGGCCGAAGAAGGTTTTCCGGTTGTACTGATCGGCCGTCTACCAGACGTAAAAATATGTTCCGTTGATGTTGATAATCGGGTAGCTGCTCGGACTGCGGTAGAACACCTATTGTCGTTGGGGCACACGCGGATTGGCTGTATCACCAATGCCCCCCCCTCATTCACAGCACCCGCTGAACGCCTACGTGGTTATCGCGAAGCCCTGGAACAAGCCGACATTCCCTTCGACCAAACATGGGTGCGTTATGGTGATTATGGCCCGGAAAGTGGCTTTGAAGCGATGACCAGCCTCTTACAGACTCCCGACCTGCCTTCAGCTGTTTTTGTGGCCAGCGACGTGGTTGCCTACGGCGCCATGGCCGCCATCTACGAACACCATCTAAGAATCCCCGACGATATTGCCGTGGTCGGCTTCGATGACGTTCCCCTCTCGCGCTTCTTTTTCCCGCCCTTAACCACGGTCCGGCTACCCGCGGCAGATTTGGGTCGCAAGGCCGGTCAACTTCTGCTTGACTTGATTCTTCACCAAGTCGAACCCGGTCGTCAAGTTCTATTGGATACCGAATTAATCGTTCGGGACTCATCTGGCAAAGTAGCATAAACGGGTTTTATTATTCCTGGAAAGGGGGTGATGACAAATAACCAATTTGAAAAACTCAACCTTAGTTTCTGAAGCGTATTTCCAAACAAATTTACCGTATAGTTTTTACTTAATTTAAGGAGGATGTAATGAAGAAACAGAATAAGTGGTTCATTTTGGTCACTCTCTTGACCATGTTGTTTCTGGTAGCAGCTTGCGCTGGTGGTGCAACGCCTACCCAGGCTCCGGCCGAAGAACCGGCGGCGGAAGAGCCAATGGCCGAGGAACCGGCAGCGGAAGAACCAGCAGCCGAAGAGCCAATGGCTGAAGAACCAATGGCTGAAGAACCAATGGCTGAAGCAACCTTTCCTATGCCCCCTGGGGGATTTTTGGAGAAGGCGGTGGCTGGCGAATACGCTGGCACCACAGTTGTGGTTGATGGGCCGTTCACCGATGTTGAC
>JAFGNV010000001.1 GCA_016926805.1 Anaerolineae bacterium | reverse complement strand
TACTCGCTTTTGTCATTTGCATAAAGACTATTTCGGTGGGCCAGCGGTCGAGATAGGTGCCTAAAATGCGTTTAGGTTCCCAATCTTTGCGGTTGGTAGCGTAGAAGTTAGGCGTGTGGCTGAGGTCGAGTTGGTCTTGATAACTGGCGACGATGCGGACCCGCTGTCGATTGAGATTTTTCATTGGCAACACCTTTGTAAAGGCCCAGTAGAGCCGATCGCCAATCTTGTAAGGGCGATAAGCTTGAGCCGGAATGGTCTGAATGTAATGTTGGAGTTGGAGTCAGTGATTGTGAGCCAAAATCAAACGATCTTTAGGACAAGTCCCAATCCAATCTTTCTGACAGTTGGTAATAGCCTCAATAAGGGGGCGACGTAAAAACCAACTATCGAATAAGACCAGACTGAATGGTAATCCCCAGTCCAGAGCTTGATCAAGCAACTCAGCCCCTAACTCAGTCTTGGGGACGGTATAGTTGCTCTCGATAGTGATAGCTGACCAACGTTGCCAGATATTGTCGATAGTTGGCCAAGTCAGGCTTGGCTTGAACCCTTTGCACCACTTTGCGCAACATCTTGGTTTCATATTTGCGGTTGAACTGGTGATAGAGTCGAAAATCCACCGGAAACTGGTCACTACGATTGACGTAATAGCTCGTCACAACATTATGCGCCCACACATTGTGTCCCACGCTATGGTCTCGCAAGTAGGCCAAGCCTTCCATTGAACACTTGGTGTGATGGGCCAAAGTGTCATCCAGGATCAAACGTCCCGCCTTTTCACTCACCGCACGACGATACAGTCGTCTTAATTCGAACTGTACCCGACGCTCGTTTAGCTCAGCCTCATCCCATTTGACCTGACTGATAAACTTGTTGAGCGAACTCTGATCGTTTTTGTTAAGGAACAAGGTGTTGATCGCCGTTATAGTCGCTTTATCACCGACGATCAAGCCGGTTACATATTCACAAAAATGCTTCCGCTGTTCTGCTGTTTCGAACACCGGCGCAAAATATGCTAAATTCTCAACAACTATCCGGGGAAATTGAACGATAGGTAGTCGCATGGTCACACCTCCTATTTCGCCGATGACCATTTTACATTATCTTATACCTATTTTTCACCCCCATCGCAAAACTCAAGTTGATAACAAAAATCCTGCTGAAAATCACCTGGACGTAAATTTCGGAGAAACAGCGAGTCTATTTGGCCCTGCCGTCGATGCCCTTGATCCGGTCATCATCATCGAAGAAGCGCGGACCCAGGCCGAGGAAAGGAAACAGCGTTATCTGGAACGGTCAAGCACATAGCCGGCCCCGCGTAAATGTGTCCCCTGTAACAAATTCCTATTGCGGCTACCAGAGAAAACTGTTACAATACGTGAGAAAACTGATGGGTATCCCATCATTAAGGAGGACTTGGAGGCGTAATGAATGAGCCGGAAGCTCAGGCGTTACTGCGGCGGGGCATTGCTGCCGCCAAAGCCGGCCGCACCGAGCAGGCACGTGAGATACTGCTGCAAGCGGTTGAAATCGACGAGAGGAACGTGCAAACCTGGCTCTGGCTCAGCGCGGTGGTAAATGATCCAACGGACAAATTTACCTGTTTGCAAAACGTTTTGGAATTGGACCCGGATAACAAGCACGCCCAGCTTGGCCTGGCTCGATTGAAACAACAGGTAAATTCGCCCCTTCAGCAACCATCATCGATCTTTCCTGAAACCGATCCACGCCGTCCAGCCGCCGGGCTGGATACCCCGGAACCGGCTGAGGCTACAAAATTCGCCAAACCTCCACCTATAGAAAAACACGTCTCACCAGCAGCAGCGCTATTAGAAGAAAACCTCGCTGCCCCCAGTCAACCACAGCCGGTACCGCCCCCTGATGCTACGCAGCAAACCAGCCCGGATCAGGGCCCCGACCGACCAAAACATCGCCAGGAATATGCCTCAATGGCCTCGGCGTTGATTCAAGGCACCGCCACGGCGCGCGGGACGTTAGCGCCTACGAGCCAACCACCCGCGCCGGATTCGTCACTTCCAGCCGAGCAGGCCCCTGCTCAGCAGGCGGGTGATTCTTTCTGCCCTTTTTGCCAACAGCCACTCCCGGCAATGGCGACCCGTTGCGACCATTGCCGTTTGCCGCTGATCCTCGATTGTCCGGCTTGCAACGCCCGGGTGGATGTGGAAATGACCGCTTGCGCACAATGTGGCCAGTCGATGGGAAATTATCGGCACAAAAGCGTCTATTTTGCCCGGCTGGCCATGGCCTATTACGAGTACAAACAATATCGCAAGGCAGTGGCTATTTGGCAAGTGGTGGAAATGTTGAAGCCCGATTATCCTCACCTGCAATTGCGTCTGGCCGAAGCACTGGCCGGGGCCGGCCGGCCCAAGCAGGCCATTGCCACGCTTTGGAAAGTGCTAACCGAAGACCCCGGCCAGGAAGCGGCTTCGCTGACGTTGGGAGGCATTCTGGAAAAATTGGGACGCGGGGAAGAGGCGATCAACGTTTACCAGGAGGCGTTAGCCGTTTGGCCCAACTCGGCTAAACTGCATTTTACGCTGGGGTGGGTCCTGACCCAACAAAAACAGATCAACCAGGGATTAGATCATATTCGTAAGGCCACGCACTTCGACCCGGAACATGGCATGGCCTGGTATCGGTTGGGTCAACTCTATGAAATCATCGGCTCCAAAAAGCAAGCCGCCGAGGTTTATCGTCGCGCGGCTCAATTGTTACCCCAAGACAAACTGATCCAAAAGAAGGCGGAACAGCAGGCTGGCGTTCTGGACCCCGAGTTACCCCTCCCTCTGGCGACCGGCTGGTTCGAGTTTTTGCGTCAACTCGCTGGCCCTATCTTGCTTTGTTTTGTAGTGGCCCTGCTGGACTCTGGCATGCGACCATGGTGGATTCCGGGGACCGGCTGGTTAGCCCTCTTGTTGGGTCTCCTGGGCGCATTTCTATGGACAAGCGGCGCCAGTTTACCCCGCAATCCCGTGATATGTTTTTTGGCAGGGACACAGGGATTGGTTTCGGTAGGGGCTCGCACGTCCGCGGCTATCATTGGGGGAGTTTTCTGGTTACTGGGAACCGTTATTATTTTATACCCCATTGGGCAATCTGTGCCTGAGGTGCCGGAGTGGATCCTCAAGCTATCATTGTTTTAATTGCATTCCTGCAAAGCCTTTTCTTTTTACCCATCCAGGATCGCCGGGAACGGGAACGAGATTTTCCGTGGATGACCCTGACCGTCGTAATCATTAACGTTCTGATTCACGGCGGCTTACTGCTGGTGTTTTATATGCAAGACCAGGCTTTACCCGACGACCTGACGTGGCTCATTGCCCTCTATCCTTATATGGATGTACCCAGCTTAAAATTCAGCCACGAGGGCCTGGGCGCTTTATCCTCTTTGACCAGTTTCTTTTTACACGCTGATTTGTTTCACTTATTGGGGAATATGTTTATCCTGTGGTTTTTTGGACGTAAGGTAGAGGATGCAACCGGGCCGGTGCGTTTCTTACTTTTTTACCTTCTCTGCGGGTTTGCTTCCAGTTTTGTAAGTGTTTTGGCCAGTTACCCGCTCACCCCTTTACATATGCGGATGCCAAGTTTGGGAGCCAGTGGGGCCATCAGCGGGCTGATGGGAGCCTATCTTTTTCTATATTCCGACCAGCGCATCCGAACTCTAATTGTAGCCAGACCATTTGGTTGTTGTGTGGTGGCCATCCCTTTTTTGGTATGGATACCGGCCTGGGCTTATCTGATTTACAGTTTTGTTCAGGACGCCTTGATTGCTCAATTGATTGCTGAGTTGGCCAAAAGAGACATCCCCTTTTCAACCGGGGTTGGCGTTTTTGCTCACCTTGGCGGCGCCCTGACCGGGCTGGCCTGCGTTTACTTTTTTGTCCACCCTGAAGTTCTGGCCCGGCGGCGATAGGAGGGCGGCCATAAATAGCTAAGGGTTCGTTAAAATATAAATTCCCGCATTTGTGTCATGTCATTCTGAGCGAAGCGAAGAATCTCCACTGAGTCGGTGGGGATTCTTCACTCCGCTACGCTCCGTTCAGAATGACATGAGGGAAGTTATTTTTACGAACTCTAAGGCGCAACTGTTTCGTATTGCGTTTCTTTGTAGATAACCTGCCGGGTGAGCACATACCATTTGGGCAAACTACGGAAGCGGTCGCGGGGGTCAACCATGGGAGCCGTCTGAACGTCGAACACGTCCCGGCTTATGCCATAGGTATAAACCGGGTGAAAGAGGATGAGCGAGGGGATTTCTTGGGCAAAGATACGCTGAAACTCAAAATAAAAATCATTGCGACGTCCTCTGTCGGTGGTAGCGCGCGCTGCCTCCAAAAGCATCGAGGCTTCAGCATTGTCCCACCCGGCAAAATTCTGTCCCCCTTCAATTTGAGTTTGATGCCAGAAAGGATAGGGGTCGGGATCGCCACTTAACAACACCTCGGCCAACGCGGCCTGGAAACTGTGCTGGGTTAAACGTTGGCCCAAACCGGCCCCCACAACCTCAACCGTGGCCGAAACGCCAATTTGCTGCCACTGCTCGCTAACAACCTCGGCAACCTTGACTTTGTCCGGGTCATCGCCGGTAAGCAGTGAAAAGGCCAGGGAGCGTCCTTGCTTCTCACGGATACCATCGCCATCGCCGTCAATCCAGCCTGCTTCCTCCAGCAACGCCCCGGCTTTGGCCGGATCGTATCCCGCCACCGGCTGGTCAGGATTGTAAGCCCAGCTCCACGGCAAAATCGGGCCGTTGGCAACCAGACCCTGTCCATATATGGCCTGGTCAATAATTGCCTGGCGATTCAGCCCGTGCAGCAAAGCCTGCCGAACTTCAACTTCCTGAAAGAACGGCGCCGTGTCTGGCGATTGCAAATTGAGATAAATCATTTCGTAACCCGACAGGCGAGCCGTATACAGCTTGAGCGATTCCAGGTTCCTGGCCGCAGGGATGGTTTGGGGTGGGATAAAACTGACGCCTAACACGTCCCCGGCCTGGTATGCAGCCATGATTTCCTGGTAACTGGAATAAAAACGAAACTCCAGGTGTGGCAGGCGCGGTTTAGGCCCGGTATAAAGCGGGTTGGCCGATAATCGGGCAAACGTGGCGTTAACCTCGTCCAATTTGAAGGGGCCGGTACCAACAGGCTTGAGGTTAAAAGGATGACCCAATAACTCCCGCGCCGGGGTATCTTTGAGCAAATGCTCCGGCAAAATACCGATGGTGGTATAATCGGCAAACCCGGGAAAAAGTTCGGGTAGAATAAAGCGGATGGTATAAGGATCAATTTTTTCCACCGTCACATTTTGCCAAAGATCATGCAAATATGACACGCCAGGAAATTCGGGATCCTTCATCAGATTAATGGTGAAAATAACATCGTCGACAGTGAAAGGCTGGTTGTCTTGCCAGCGAATATTCTGGCGCAGTTTGAACAGGTAAACCAACCCGTCATCACTCATTTCCCAACTTTGGGCCAGGTCTGGTTCCAGGCCGCCTTTGCCGTCGGCCCGTGTCAGACCGTTGAAGATAAGGGCGCTCAAATCCTGGTCAACCTGATTGTAGTGGGCCAACAAAGGATTGATAAACTGGGGGACTCCGGCAATACCTTCGGTATAAGTACCGCCAACGTCGGGCACGGTGATAGTTGTGCGAGAGAAAGCCAGGAATCCCAAAAAGGCCATGGTCATGGCCATGCCAGTTATAGTGAGAATAGCCTGCCAACGTGTGTGACGTCCCAAAGAAATATCCCTACCACATTAAAATGCACAACAGTATTTTGTCTGTTGTGCACTCGTTATGCCTGCCTCTCTGAACCGGGCTTTAAGCCAAAGACACTGCAATCAGGGAAATAACAAAAAAGAAGACGGCCAAGCCGACCGTAACCTGGAACAATGTTTTTTCCACCCCCCGCCGGGTGCGATAAACGCCCCCATCACCGCCAAAGATGTTGCCCAAACCGGCCCCCTTGACTTGTAGCAACACCAGAACAATAATAGCGATGGCGATAATCATCTGCACAATATGAAAAGCTACAACCACAATCGAACTCCTATCAATGATAGTCTAATCTCTCAAACGTTACGATTTCGCTTACTTTGCGATTTGGCGAAGTGTAATTATTATAGAGCAGATTATATAAAAAGCAATTCGCCTGGTGGCCCGGCGGCACCGACCGCAAAGACAATTTGCTTACTTGCAAGGACTGGCTGCGTAGGGTAGAATTGAGTATCAAATAATTGTTAAACTTGAGAGGTATTTCTTATGGGTAAACCTTTTAACTATGGCGGCCAGGCCGTAATCGAAGGTGTGATGATGCGGGGACGCAAACACATGGCCATGGCCGTCCGTAATCCCAACGGCGAAATTGTGCTCCACACCGAGCCGCTCAATCCACGAATCTACGGCAGCTTCATCAACAAAGTTCCATTTCTGCGCGGTTTTACCCTGCTCTGGGATGCCCTGGGGTTGGGAATGCGTTCCCTGATGCTTTCGGCGGACATTGCGATGGGGGAGGAGGAAAAGGTCGACTTTTCCGGGCCGGTAGCCTGGGGAAGCATGGCCGTCTCGCTGATACTGGCCATTGCCATCTTTTTTGTTGGGCCGGTCATGCTGGTTGGCCTGTTTAACCGCTTCATTCCCGTGTCTATTCTGGTCCAACATACTATTGAAGGCGTCATCCGGCTCACCCTCTTTTTGGCCTACATCTGGGCCATTGGTAATATCGAAGACATCAAGCGCGTGTTTGGCTACCACGGCGCGGAACATAAAGCCATTAACGCCTACGAGGGGGGAGTAGAATTGACCCCGGTCAAAGCGAGCCAATGCAGCATTGTGCACCCGCGCTGCGGCACGGCCTTTTTGCTCATTGTGATGGTCATTTCCATCTTTGTCTTTGCCCTGGCTGGCGATCCGAACATCTGGCTCAAAATTCTGTCGCGCATTGTGCTCATTCCGGTTATTGCCGGGATTGCTTACGAGTTTCTCAAATTTAGCGCCGCCCACCAAAAGAATCCCATCATCAAACTCCTGATTGCGCCCGGCCTGGCCTTGCAGCGGATGACCACCCGTGAACCCGATTTGAGCATGCTCGAGGTCTCCCTCGCCGCCCTGAAAAAACTGCTGGTTGAAGAAAACCTGGCCGAAACATTCGATGCGCTTGAAACCAGAGAAGCCGTTACCGCGCCAGGCTCGGCCAGCCCATAAACGAGTTGTCCAAAAACAACTCACCAACTCTATCTCGAGGATGAGGAGGGTGTCTAGACAATGGTTACCAGACCCATATCCACCACCGACAAACTCCGCGCGCAATCGCTCAATCGTACCGGCCTGGAACACTTCGACCGTTGGGAAATGGAGAGCGCCATTACCCTGTTTCAAGAAGCCACCCGGCTTGACGACCTTGAGGCTGAATACCATCTCAATTTGGCCCGGGCCCAGGTGCGCATGGGCGATTACGAACTTATGATGAAGGCCCTGGGTGACTACATCCGCACCGAAACCGACGAAAAACTGGTCACCCGCTTTGAAACCCTCTTTAGCAATGCCTTTGATGAGGTAGAGAGTCGCCTCACCGCCATCATGCCCCAACACGGCCTGCGCCTGGAAATTGTGGGCGCCGCCATTCAAATGTGGTTAGAATACCGGGTGACGATAGGCAAGGCTCATCTCGACTTGAGCCACCCCGAGGAATGGGCTGCCGGTCTTGACCATACCGTGCGTAAAGTGAATTTTGAAGAAGCCTCGGTGGAAGAACTGGCCGAATGGTATGACACCACCGAAGCAGCAGTGCGCAGCGCCCACGCCGATTTGGTAGACATGCTGGACATTATGCCCTGCGATTACCGTTACTTTCGGGGCGAGGACAACCCGCTCGACAAACTGGTCGAAGCAGCTTTGATGCTCGAAGATTTAGAACGGCGATTTCAAGAAGCGTAGGGAGAAGATAATTTGGCTCGCCTGTTATCAGCCATTCTCGACTGGCTCCAAAGCCTGTTGAGCATATTCTCCGACAACTCGTCAGAGGTCCAAAAACCACCAGCCCAACCCATAACCTCCGACGAAAAACGTCCGACCGTCCACGTTGTCCGCAAACTCACCAAAAAAGTCCAGGCCTCCCTTAAAGAAGAAACACCATCCGGCGTGAGCGAGTTTGCCAGATCCTTCATCGCCGACCGCTGGCATTGGATTCTGAGCCACCCTTGGACCATTGTTATTCTGGTGGTTGTCACCGCCGTTATTCATTATAGCGAGCGCGGCGCGCCCACCCCCTGGTGGGTTGGTTTTTTCCAAAGCGCCAGGGATTGGTGGGCCAAAACCTGGGAAGCCTACCCCGTCAGCATCGCCTTACTGGGCCTGATTCTGCTGCTCTTTCTCTTTGGCATCGACTGGCTGCGCCAGATTGACAACTGGTTGCTGCGTTTCTGGCAGTGGGCCAAAAGCCACCGCCAAATCTCCACCACTCTGGGGGTCATCCTGCTCATCTTGGTGGTCTATATTCTCTCCAATGCCAACACCTGGGCCTTTACCTCGGTGGAAGTCTGGTCCGAAGAAGACCTGGGTATTTCCGGCGACAAAATCGCCGTTCATTTTCGGGGCGATCTCAATGCCATCGGCACCACCTCGTTTGACACGCTGACCGTATCCGCCCCCAGTCTCCCGGTAGCCGTCACCAACGCCAAAAGCACCCTGCAAGACCTCTCGTTGGAACATTGCTCCCAAATCATGGTCGGCCCCAAATCCTTTGTGGCCGTAGGCGGGCGCCCGCCGGTGTCTCTGCCCCGTCTCTCCCGCGCCCAGGCCGACGACGGTACCGCAGGCCAGATTTCACTGGGGACAACTCTGGGTAAATTTGATCTGCCCCTGGAAGGACTAATCCGCCTCATCTTTGTTTACACCGCCCCCAACTACCGCGAACTCAGCGCCCAGATTGTCCCGGCCAGCCGCACCTCGGAAACCGGCGCCATCCGCATCATTGTCACTGCGCTGGATGGGAGCCGGTGGACGGTAGAAGGGCCGCGCGAGAGCCTGCCCCAACTCATCAATTTCCTGGCCCATCGCATTGCCCTGGATTGGAAAGCAGCCCAAACGGAACAGGCCGCCGACCAGGTTGAAAGCGCCGACCTGGCCCTGAGCATGGGCAACCAAGCTTTTGCCGCCAGCGATTACACCGCTGCCCTGGCCTACTATCGCCTGGCCGAGTGGTTCCGCCCCGATAGCGCCGTAATCGAGATAATGTTGGGCTTAACCCACATCCAATTGAGTGCGGCCGCCCAGGCGGACGGCGAAGCCAAAATGCTGCTGGATAAAGCCACCCGCGCCTTCAATCGCGCCCAATCCCTGGACCCCAATAATGCCGATCTATTTCCTTACCTGGCCTGTTTGTACCAAACCCTCAACCAAAACGACCAGGCCCAACAATTACTTGAGGCCTTCAATGCAACGTTGCGCCCCGATAGCCCCGATGCCAAACAGGAACGAATCACCGAACTGGCCAAAAAACCACCCCTGGGGCCAGGGCGCCGTTTATCCATCTTTGCCCGCGAAGCCGAAGCCAATTTTGATATATACTATATCTCCGACGACGCCGCCCGTTTTGCCTTGAAGTTACCCTACCTCAACCCCTTTGACAATTTGACAGACCAGCTACAAACCTTGATTGCGGGCGAAGCGCCGCGCCAGGTATTTGCGGTAGCCGATGGCGCCTATTACCTCACCGCCGACGGTCTGGTCAGTTTCTTCCAACCCGATCGGTCGGCCCGTTCGGTAATCGATGCCAACCATTTGCAGTTTGCTCGACTGTCCTCGGGTGAATTTATTCTGGGCACCCCAACGGACGAGACTGAATTGGCCTATAACAATACGGGTGGCATCCGCCAAATTTTTGCCGATACCACGGACTCTGAATTGCTCTTTTTGGTTGACCGTTTTGGCCGTATCTTGCGGCTGCGGGTAACCCAGGCCGGGACCGGCGGGTTGGACGTAACCCTGGAAACTGTGGCCGAGGCCAACGTCCAACAAATCTACCTGGATGCCAATGCCCTGTACGTACTTAAAGAAGATGGTGCCGTCTGGCGCATCTCCGATCCTCGCACCGGCAACCTGCAAACCGCCCGCCAACTGGTCATCGACACCGACAACCGCGAAATTACCGCCTACAATGGCGTGATTTATATGCTGCGCACCAATGGCAACATCTGGCGCTACCTTGACGGTGAGGGAGTTGAAGGCGATCTTCTCAAACGGATTGACGCTGGCGTAGAAACCAGCCGGATGCTGATTGCTCCGCAAGGACTTTTTGTGCTCAAAAACAATGGCGTCCTGTGGCTCATTCGCAACCCCCAGAATCCCGGTGAAGCTGATATTGAAAAACTAACATCCATCCCGATCGCCAATCGCGTGGCTATAGACGTTACCGGCCCGAATCTGATTAGCCTGGAACGCAACGAAATCACCGGGCCGGAGCTAAGAAGGTACGATCTACCGCAAAGCGCGGCGGCAATAACCAATCAGATTGCTCAACAACCGGAATCCATCCCCACCCTCATCCCTACTTCTACCCCCACCCCTATTCAGCCCACTCCAACCCTCTTCCCTACCTTTACCCCTCTACCCACCGATACCCCTCTTCCCACCCTAATGCCAACAGCTACGGCCACGCCAACCCCAGCCGCGAGTACCTCCACCGTAATATCTCAAACCAGGCCAACCGACGGTGCGGTTGAAGTATTGGTCACCATCGCCGACGACCCCACTAACTGGTTTTGGATAGACCAAACCGAAGTGACCAATCGCCGGTACCAGATTTGTGTTGATCAAGGGATTTGTGCAGAGAATGCCGATGGATACGCCAGTTTATTCTATAGAGCCAACCATCCGGTGGTGGGGGTCAACTGGCAGCAAGCCCAAACCTACTGCGCGTGGGTCGAAGGCAGCCTGCCAACCGTTTCGCAGTGGCGCGTTGCCGCCTCTCCCGACGGCCGGGCCTATCCCTGGGGAGATACCGGCCCTTCCTGCCAGGTGGCCATCATCAACGATGCCTGCGACGCTGAAGAACCCGGCACCCGCCCCGTAGGCAGCAAATCCGACGGGGCCAGCCGCTTTGGCGCTTTGGATTTGGTGGGTAGCGTTTGGGAATGGACAGCCACTCTGGGCGACAAGGATGATGGTCGCGTAATGCTGGGCGGTTCCTGGAGCAATCCCGATGGCACGCCGCAGGGCGGTTTTGAGGCGTTTAATCCGGCCAATGCCCTCTCGCAGGGCGAGACACTTCGGGCAAACAATCTGGGTTTCCGCTGCGTTCGGCCCTATCAGCCCGTAGCTACCGAATAGCAGTTTGACCTGCCCCACCCCTACCCACGTAAAATTTACCAAGAAGCCGGACCACCCCCCGTGGAAGACGGGGGTATCTCCCTGAATCCCCCCTAGTTTGTCCAGATTTCCTAAAATGCTGGACGCCCCCCATAAGTGTAAAATTGACAAAATCAGTAGGATAGTCCATAATCCGATAAATTACTCGCCGGCAACCACAATGCCTGAAACTCATCAGGTACAGGCATTTGTACATTGTTTTTGGGGATATTCTGCCGGGCGTCCACATCGAAGTAGGCGCGATTTCTCCCCAGTCGCATAGGCGCGGGTATTTTTGACCAGGCGGCCAAGGTGACTGCCGCCCGTTCTTCCCCATTCTCATACCCAGATAATTCTGACCAGATAACCGACAATGGTGGACATTCGCTCCAACCTCCCGTCCACCTACATCATACCATCAACCAACACGCCGACCGAGTCGAGATCAGTCGTGACCATACCCCCTAAGTATCGGTCAGATTGAAGCACAAACCCGGCAAAATCCATCAACCTGAGAGGATGACGGGGCAATTCAGCCTAAACCAGAGCATCGGGCAACAAAATGCGAGCGCAATCGCTTACCCTACCCACTCAAAAGGTAAAAATCACTATAGAAGGGAACATAAAAATGAGAGCGAATCATGTGGAACAACACAGCAAAATTGGTTTAGAAACCCTGGGTATCACCAATGTACACGATATTTACTGGAACTTGCCCACCCCGGCCCTTTACGAAGAAGCCATTCGGCGGCGTGAAGGAGTTGTTTCGCACCTGGGACCGCTGGCCGTCCGTACCGGTCACCACACCGGCCGCTCGCCCAACGACAAGTTTACGGTGCATGAGCCTTCCAGCGCTTCCCACATCTGGTGGGGCAAGGTAAACCGACCATTCGACGCTGACCGCTTTGACGAACTTCACCGGCGGATGGTAGCCTATCTGCAACTGAAAGACGTATTTGTGCAGGATTGCTGGGCCGGGGCGGACCCCAAATACCGCCTTCCCATCCGCATTGTCACCGAGTATGCCTGGCATAGTCTCTTTGCCCGTAACCTATTCATCCAGGCGTCGGCGGAAGAGATGGCCGAACACGAACCTGAGTTCACCTTGATCGACTGCCCTCGTTTTCACGCCATCAGCGAGACCGACGGCACCAATTCAGAAATCTTCATCATTGTCAATTTTGCCAAAAGACTGATTTTGATTGGCGGCACCAGCTATGCCGGGGAAATCAAAAAATCAATCTTTACGGTGATGAATTATTTGCTGCCCTTTAAGGACGTGCTGCCTATGCATTGCTCGGCTAACTACGGGCCAAACGGTAACACCGCCCTCTTTTTTGGCCTGAGCGGCACCGGCAAAACAACCCTGTCCGCCGACTCGTCCCGCACCCTCATTGGTGACGATGAACACGGTTGGAGCGATACCGGTATTTTCAACTTTGAGGGAGGATGCTATGCTAAATTGATCCGGCTGTCGCCTGAGGCCGAGCCGGAAATTTACGCCACCACCCGGCGTTTTGGCACCATTCTGGAAAACGTGGGCGTTGACAACATCACCCGCTATCTGGACCTGAATGACGACAGCCTGACGGAGAACACGCGAGGAGCCTACCATATCTCCAGCATTCCCCATGCCGCCCCGGACGGCCGGGGAGGGCATCCCAAAAACATTATTTTCCTCACCGCCGATGCCTTTGGGGTGATGCCGCCTATTTCCAAACTAACGCCAGAGCAGACCATGTATCACTTCCTGTCCGGTTACACCGCCAAAGTAGCGGGTACAGAGAAAGGCATCACCGAGCCATCGGCCACCTTTAGCACCTGCTTTGGGGCGCCCTTTATGGCGCAACACCCCAGCGTTTACGCCAAAATGCTGGGGCGAAAAATCTCCCAGCACCAAGCCAATTGCTGGCTGGTCAACACCGGCTGGAGTGGCGGTCCCTACGGCGTGGGCGAGCGCATGAAGATTGCCTATACCCGGGCTATGATCAATGCCGCCCTAAACAGCCATCTAAAGGATGTAGAATACGTTACCGATCCGGTCTTTGGGGTTCAGGTGCCCACGGCCTGCCCTGGCGTACCCAACGAGGTCCTCATCCCCCGAAATACCTGGCAGGATTGTACAGCCTATGATCAGCAAGCCCAGAAACTGGCCACGATGTTTGTAGAGAATTTTAAGGAATTTGAGGATCAAGTTTCTGATGCCGTGAAGGCCGCCGCGCCCAGAGTTGACTAAAAAAGGGTCAGCCGTAAGCAACGTGATAAAAAACATAAAGCCTATGCCCGTTCCCCCTGAACGGTCCGATCCAAACGAATACGACAACCTGGAAGCAACGCCTATCTTTGACAACTCCCTGCCGCCAGACCATCGTTCCGGCTATGTGGCGGTGATTGGACGGCCCAATGTAGGCAAATCGACCTTGATGAATCACTTCTTGGGCCAAAAAATCGCTATTGTCAGCGCCAAGCCGCAGACCACCCGCAATCAAATTTTGGGCATTTTGACGCTTCCCTTGCCATCCGATACCGAAACGCTCCAGAACCTTCCTCCGGCCCAGGTGATTTTTATCGACACGCCGGGCATCCACCAGCCGCATCACAAACTTGGCGAATACTTAACCGAAACCGCCATCGAGGCCATCCCCAATGCCGACGTGGTGGTCTGGCTGGTGGATGCCACCGAGCCGCCCACCAACGAAGATGAATTAGTTGCCGGGGCACTGAGCCAAACCAAAATGGAAATAACAAAGCAAGGCGAGGTAATGGCTCCTACCATCCTGGCCCTGAACAAAATCGACCTGCTGGCCAGAGGAGATTTGGCCAACCTCGAGCAGCCATTTTTGAACCTTTACCCCGCCGACGATTGGCTGTATCTCTCGGCCACGCAAGGCGACAACTGCAACGAGTTACTGCGGCGCATCATCCATCAACTGCCGTTTGGCCCGCGCTACTACCCCGCCGAACAGGTCACCGACCAGCAAATCCGCTTCATTGCCGGGGAACTCATCCGCGAGGCCGCACTCAACGTGCTGCACCAGGAAGTGCCCCACGCCCTGGCCGTGCAGGTCACCGAGTTCAAACCCCGCCACGAGAATTTGACCTACATCAGCGCCAATCTCGTCCTTGAGCGAGCATCCCAAAAAAAGATCGTCATCGGTAAAAAGGGAGAGGTGTTGAAAAAAATCGGCCAGTTAGCTCGCCCGCAAATTGAGGATTTGGTCGAGAGCAGGGTGTATCTGGATTTGTGGGTCAAAATCCGGCCCAAGTGGCGTAAAAAAGAGAGCGAGTTGCACTGGCTGGGGTACACCCACTAAATATTCTTGACCTCGCACCCAATTTGGCATATACTCGGCCCAACATTACCAACCACCCAAGGAACAACCATGCCGCTCAAAGAGTTGCTCAAAGAAAAAACTGCCCGGATATTCAAAAAATATTTTGGCGACGAGCCAACTCACTTTTTCCGCGCGCCGGGACGGGTCAATCTCATCGGCGAGCACACTGATTATAACGATGGTTTTGTGTTACCCTGCGCCATAAATTACCACACGGTGCTGGCCGTCCAACCCCGTCAGGATACTCAGGTTAACTTGGTTGCCGCCGACTTTGGCGAACAAACCGGCAGTTTCGATCTGACGGCCGACATCACCTCGGATAAAACCGCCCCCTGGAGTAACTACGTCCGGGGGGTGGCCTGGACCCTTATCCAGCGCGGTTACAAGCTGCACGGCGTGAGTATGGTGATTGCCGGAAATGTGCCCTTGGCCGCGGGACTGAGTTCATCGGCCTCGTTGGAGGTGGCTACCGGCACCGCCTTTAACCATTTGAGTGAGTTGGGGCTTGACGGCAAAACCATTGCCCTGATTGGGCAACATGCCGAAAACAATTTTGTCGGCATGAAATGCGGGATCATGGATCAGTTCATCTCGGCCTTGGGGCAAAAAGGCCACGCCCTGTTGATTGATTGCCGCAGCCTGGACTACCAAGCCGTCCCCATCCCGCCCGACGTGGCCATTGTTATTGTCAACAGTAACTATAAGCGGACCGGACAGGGTCTGCTGGATAGCGAATACAACACCCGCCGTCAGGAATGCGAAACCGCCGCCGCCCATTTTGGTGTGCCTGCCCTGCGCGACGTGTCTCCCGCTGTGTTTGCCGCTCGGGCAGACGAGTTGAGCGAAACCGTGGCCAAACGTGCCCGCCACGTGATTACCGAAAACGCTCGCACCGAGGCTGCGGTAGCCGCCCTTAACAACGGCGACCTGGACCGGATAAGCCAACTGATGGCCGAGTCGCACGCCTCTATGCGCGACGATTTTGAAATCACCGTCCCTCCCATTGATGCCCTGGTTGAAATTGTGGCCAATGTTCTTGGCGCCGCCGGAGGTGTACGCATGACCGGCGGCGGCTTTGGCGGCTGCATTGTGGCCTTGGTTCCTCAGGCATTGATGCCGCAGGTTAAGGCCGCCATTATTGAAAAATACCCGGCGGCTTCGGGCGGGCTGGCAGCAACCATTTATGTGTGCCAGGCCTCGGCCGGCGCGGGTCGGCTGTAAAAAATAGGCCATTATCATCAAAGCAAAAGCCCCTCGGTTTTGGGTATCGAGGGGCTTTGTTTTTGCACTGCGCCCGGTAGCAAAAAACTAGGGAGAGGACGACTCAGGAGGTCGTCGAATATTGAGGCGATGGTAAGGGAGGGACAGGTAAAGACGAGTCGGTTGACCAGTAAGGCCTGCCCGGTAAAAGGTTGGCACCCAGGTGGGGAAAAACAAGTCTTTCTACTTTTAGCAGATTGTCAATCATCATCGACGCAGCGCCCAATTGTTGGCCGGATCGGCAGGCTGACTTAAAACCTGCCTTCCTCCAGCATCTATTAAACCTGAGTTTATCACCCTCGCATCAGAAAAACACTTGAAAACTCTAGAAAAATAGTTAGAAACTTTACCGAATGAGGAAATTTATTTTGACAGACCCGGGGCCTATGATAGAATTCCAACAGGGAAGAGTTCATACCAGCAAAACAACTTAAATCTCTTGAGTGGGGCAAACCAATTGATGACAATTTTACATTATGTGGTTTTTTGGCTGGTAGTAATCACCTTTGCCGTGGCCAGCAGCCTGCTTTCCTATTCTTTCATCCACTTCCAGCAAAGATCAACCAGTAATCCTGACCCAGAGCGCAGTTTCCGTGAGTCCCCCATCCTTAGCCTCATTTGGACTCTGTCGCCGGTGGGTCTCCTGATTGCGCTGCTGGTATTGACCTTTCAAACCATTTACCTGACTCAATAAAAAACAGCAGGCCAAAAACGACCCATAACCTTGGTGCCATTGGTAATTTGCCATCCAAAATCAATCTGCGGAGCTAAATCATGTCGAATAATTCACCCCTGGGTAGTGTAGGTTTCAGACGGCTGGCCATTGTTTCTTCCAGTTGGATTCTCTTTTTGATTTTTGTGGGGGCGGTGGTGCGAGTTACCGGCTCCGGGATGGGCTGCCCCGACTGGCCGTTGTGTTACAACCAGGTCATCCCCCCCGCCGAACTCCCGGCCTGGATTGAATTCATTCACCGGGTCATCGCCGGAATTGCAGGGGGATTGACCATTGCCATGGCGGTGTTAGCCTGGCGTAATTACCGGGAATGCACCCCAGTTTTTATCTCGTCAACGGGAGCCGTGGTGCTGGTTTTGTTTCAGGGCTTTCTGGGCGGCGTAACTGTCTGGTTTAACAACGCTCCCCTCACTGTAATTGCGCATGTTCTGGCAGCGGTATTGTATCTGGCCATAACCCTGGTGGTCACCACCGTGGCTCATCTTCCCGCCGAGTATGTCGCCACTGCCGGCGTACCGACCGTTCATAAAGCCTACTTCCGCTTATTGATTCTTGCGGCCATTGTTGTATTGGCCCTCATCATCACCGGCGCAACGGTTGTGGGCACCGGAACGGGGTTGGCCTGTTTGGACTGGCCCTTATGCCAGGGCGAAATTTTTCCGGCTAAGGCTCATTTGGGTACCATCATCCAGCTGACCCATCGTTTTACAGTGGTTGCAGTAGGAATGATTTTGGCCGCCGTAGTGTTGCAAACCCGTCGCCGTTATCCAGAACTTCGCTTACTGGTGAGATGGTCAACCATCTTGGGGGTGCTTTTTCTGGTGCAGGTAGTTGTTGGGGGATTGAATGTGTTGATGCGTTTACCCCAGTCCATTAATGCCCTGCATTTAACCATTGCTTCAGCGGTATGGGCCAGCCTGATTATTTTAATCACTCTCTTCTATTTTTCCGAAAAATCTCTGATACCGGCCACAGATCGACAGGAAGAAACCGGCAACCAGCCATTGGATGCTCGCCAAAAAGCAGCTGTTTATTTTAAGCTGACCAAGCCGTGGGTGATGGCTTTGCTATTGACCATCACCATTGGCGCGATGTTTATTGCCGCCCGGGGGCTGCCGCCGATTCCACTGATGCTCTATACCCTGCTGGGAGGGGCCTTGGCTGCCGGAGGTGCCAGCGCTCTGAACAGTTATATTGACAGTGACATTGACGGCGTGATGTCGCGCACCTCACGCCGTCCCACCGTCACCGGTCTGGTAACCCCGGAGGAAACCTTATTTTTTGGCCTGGCCTTGAGCACGCTCTCGTTTGTTGTCTTCGCCAGTTTTGTCAATATGTTAAGTGCGGCTTTGAGTACGCTGGGTATCCTTTATTATGTATTTTTCTATACCCTCTATCTCAAACGCTCGACGATCCATAACATCATCATTGGAGGAGCAGCGGGGGCGCTGCCGCCTCTGGTAGGCTGGGCCGCCGTCACCGGGACACTGGACTTGAAAGCGATTTACCTGTTTGCCCTGATTTTCTTTTGGACCCCGCCTCACACCTGGGCCTTGGCGTTGTTGGTAAAAAAAGATTATGCCCAGGCTCACGTTCCCATGCTGCCGGTGGTTGTTAGTGAACAAGAAACAGCTTATCAAATTTTTCTTTACTCCGTTTTGCTCATTGCCTTGACTCTCCTGCCTTTCGCCTTTAATATGCTGGGCCTACCTTACTTAATCGCCGCCGTTGTCCTGGGCGTACCATTCCTCTATCTAGCCTGGAAACTATGGCGCAACTACGGTAAACGTACCAGCAAACAACTCTACAAATTTTCTCAAACCTATCTGGCACTGCTCTTTTTGGTAATGGTGCTGGACAGCAGCCTGCTTTAGGTTTAACCCAAAGGCGTCCGCCCTATGGCAAAGAGCCTCCTCGTAAATCATCGCCTCATATACGGCGAAGTGGTAAAATCCAGAATTCTCAAATTTTTCCTCATATTCTATTAGGAGAATCTTCACAATGGAAATGATCATTGATTTCCCTGGCGGGGCCCGGGTAGATGCCCATTTTGCCGGTCACACAGTGATGACAGACCAGCCATCTCCCACTGGCAAGGGCAACGCCCCAACTCCTTTTAACCTATTTTTGGCCTCTATCGGTACATACGCCGGAATTTACGTGCTTGGCTTTTGTCAGAGCCGGGGTATCCCTACAGAGGGCATTCGGATTGTGCAGCAGGTAGCGCGGGATTCCGCCACGGGAATGGTCGGCAAAATCACCTTAGATATTCAGGTGCCACCGACCTTTCCCAAAAAATATCACGCGGCCTTGGTCCGGTCGGCCAACCAGTGTGCGGTTAAGAAACACCTGGAACATCCACCGGAGTTTGAGGTGCTGACCAGAGCGGTGAAATCAGAAACATAGTCATCTGAAAATGAAATCCCCCCGCATTCAGCCGCACACATTCGCGATGTAGGATTGAAACGCCTCCAGCAATGGTGTCAGACGGAGGTTAACCCAAATGATGGGGGTTAGTTTTTAATAGATATCCGGCCGGGCCATGCCCCAATCATTACTGGGGCCGATGTAATTGACGATAGTCCGTTCTCTACGGCCATCGACCGACATGGCTGCAATTTGCCAGCCATCTCCAGAAACGTCGGTACGGAAATAGATTTCCAATCCATCCGGGCTAAACACAGGGGTTGTATCGGTACCGGGGCGAGAAGTCAGGCGGAGCAAGTCACCGTCGGCCAAACGGAGCCGGTAAATTTCCCAATCGCCGGTACGAGCACGGGAGGTAAAGACGATGTACTCGCCGGTGGAGGACCAGGTCGGGTAACTGTCGGTGCTATCACTGGTGAGCAACTGACCACCGCCGCCGTCAAAACCAACCTTCCATAACCCACATTCCGGAGCACAGGATTTAATCACTAACTCCTGACCGTCGGGACTCCAGGTTGGCTGCTCACCCGGAAAGCGGCTGATCTCTTCGCCATTTCTGGTATCTATAACCAAAACCTGATGGGTTACGCCGGGAGGACCAAGTTCAGCGGCCAGTTTGTCCCCCTGGGCGGCCCAGTCCATGTTGCGCACATGGTCTATGGAGAAAAACAATTCGAGACTGTACGACTCGATTTCAAGAGTCCAGATACCATTGCCTTGGGCATAGATACCACCCAACGAACTCAACCCTGGTTCGCCGTAGAAAGCAATCTTACCGCCGTCCGGCGACCATGTCGGGGCCGAGGCGAGAGGGTGTAAATCAGGGTTGATGAGAACGCCCTGAGAAGTTACCAGACCAAGATCATGGTTGTCGCCAAAACCTTTCACGTAAACAACCTTGGCCGGTCTGGGGGTAGAGGTTGGCGTTGAGGTCAGCGTAAACGTTGGCGTGGGGGTATTGGTTGGGGGTGCCTCAGCAGATGTTGCCCGCGACTCAGAAATAGCTGCCAACGGGGTGGGGGAGGAGGTAGGTCTTGGGGTTGCGGTAGCCAAAGGGGTTTGGGTGGGCGTGGGCGTTGAAGTTGGAATGGCGGTAGGGGTCGGGGTGTTGGTGGGGGAGGGGACAATGGCGGCCACGGCCGGATTGGCTGCTCCCTGAGCGATAACCGTATCGTAAAGGACCGGATTATTGATAACCACCTGCTCCACCCGTGAGCGACGATCCTCGTCAAGGCTCAAGACCGTTTCAAAATCGGCCAAAGCCTGATCCAATTCACCCAAGCCCACATAGGCCAGGCCTCGATCCAGATACATCCCGGGATTGCGATCGTTTAAACGAATGGCCACATTATAAGCGGAGATGGCCTGCCGGTATTGCTCCTGATTATATAATTTACGCCCCTCCAACCATTGTTCAATCCCCACCTGCAAGTTCACCGAACGGGGATCGTCGATCTTCTGGAGGGGCTGGAGCATGGCTTGGAGCATGGCGTTGTCTCGTTCGTTGTTTTCTAAACTGGCATACAGACCCTGAACCATCGTGATTAGCTGCGGCCCAACAGCCTGGGGATCGGCCGAATCAAGCAAGGCCAGCCGGTCTTCGGGAGTCAACTCCTTATAGAACAACCGTTGCGCCTGTTCTTCAAAACCAGGAAGGTCGAATAGCCCGGCCAAACTGGTAACGCGAATATTTGGATCGGTGGTGTTTCTAAACTCATCAAGCAAGGCCAAAGCCCGATCCTGTTGACTCTGCCAGTAAAGTAAAAAACCAACCATGCTTATCAACAACACGAGAAGCGTGGCCGCAATAACAACAATCCGCGGCGTCCAATCAACCGGCGTGTTGATTTTTATCCAATCCAGGTTGAAAACGTGACGATAAATCTCGTTTCGCACCTTGAGCACGCCATTCTCTACCCGCACCAAACCAAAAAGTTTAAGCTGGTTCTGAATCACCGAACGTTCATTTTCCGGCACTTCTTCTCCCGCGTAAACCTGACGATACAACGTTACCAACTCTCGCTGTTGGGGACTGGTCTGGATGCTATCCTGGACGAATTGCAGGTTAGACTCTTTGCGGGCCTCATCCGAGAGGAAGAGCTTGTCTACCAACTCATCAACCTCAGAGTCAACTTCGGTAAAGGACCCCATACCGTTTTCGGCAACGGCTAAACAGAGCTTCTGGGTCAGGTAGGGGTGACCATTCGTCCAGTAATAGATCCGCGAGAAGATGGCCTCGCCCTGTTCAGAATAGATGTCCTTCAATCCCTGTTCGAGAGCCCGGGTATTTTCGCGGCTAAAATCGTCCAGGTCGATACCCTGGCCGATATTGAAAGGGGCGTGAGTCCGGCGATCTTTGATCAGATCAGAGGGGGTGGCCACGCCAAAGAGAACAAAGGTAAGCCGGTTGAATTCAGCATCACTGGCCCGGGCATTGTGCATGGCCCGGATGGCGGCAAAAAAATCATCGGAGAAAGGCAAACCAAGGGTCGTATCAATCTCGTCGATGAAGATAACAACCTGCTCTTTGATTTCTTCCAGAACAACGTCACGTAGAAAACTGGTAAAACATTTGACCGGGCCAAGCGAGGTATGGGCTTGCCACCAGACTTCCGGGTCAATGGACAGTTTGAAGCTCTCTTTAAAGTCGGCCAGTAAGTTCAAGTACCACTGCTCAATGGTGACCATGCCAATCCTGGTCAGGTCGATAATAGCTGTGCGGACCCCCTGCTGCTCCAAATGCCGGGCCGTACGAACCATAAGGCTCGATTTACCCATTTGCCGGGGAGTGAGAACGTGGCAATATTTGCCGGTCAGGGCCAAACTCAACAATTCATCATCTGCCGGACGCTTGACGTAAGAGGGCGAGTCGGAACGAACCGTGCCCCCAACCACAAAGAAATCCGCAGCATCTACATCAATTGGCAGGTTGGCCTTGACCCAATCGAGGTCAAAAACCCGCCGGTAAATTTCACAACGAACCGTCAAGACACCCTCTTCGGCCCGAACCAGACCGGTCAACTTGAGTTGATTCTGAACCGGCGAGCGTTCGTCATCGGCAATCTTTTCTCCTTCGTAAACCTGCCGGTAAAGGTTCAACAGATGGCGCTTTTGCGGGTGCTCATCAAGGCTATCCTGCACAAATTGCAGGTTTGTTTCTTTGCGAGCTTCTTCGGTTAAAAAAAGTCTTTCCACCAGTTGATCGATTTTTTCATCAGACCAGTATTCTTCCTCCGCTTGGGCAATAGCCTGGCATATTTTCTGGGTGAGATAAGGATGACCATTGGTCCAATGATAGATATGCTTGAAGATGGCTTCACCCTGATGATGGTAGAGGGTTTCCAGCCTGGCCTGCAATACGCCGGCATTATCTTGAGCAAAGTCCCCCAGTTTGATGCCCTGGCCGATATTGAAGGGCGTGCGAGTATGATCTTTGATCAGGTCGGAGGGAGAGGCAACGCCGATTAAAATGAAACTGAGCCGGTTAAACGCCGGGTCGCTGGCGCGGGCATTATAAGTGGCTCGGATAGCGGCAAAAAAGTCGTCAGAAAAGGGAAGCCTTAAGGTGGTATCAATTTCGTCGATAAAAATGACCACCTGGCCTTCGATCTCGGTTAGAATTACATCCCGCAAAAAGTTGGTGAACCGACGCACATACCCCAACGAAGCCCGTTCCTGCCACCAGGTTTCGGGGTCTGCGGAGATATCCAATTCATCGGCCAGTTCGGTGATCAGATCCAGGTACCAGGTATCGGCCTCGCTGGTGCCCATTTCGGTCAGGTCGATGATGGCGGTCTGAACTCCCTGATCCTGTAACCGGCGGGCCGTGCGAATCATCAGGCTCGACTTGCCCATCTGGCGCGTGGTGAGAACGTAACAAAACTGACCATGTAGGGCCAGTTCGAACAGCTCTTCATCAGCCGGACGTTTAACGTAAGAAGGCACATTGGGAGCCAGCGTGCCACCCGCCACAAAAAAATCCGACCTGGTTCTGGCCCGCCGGACGGCCTTAAATTGATGTTCCATATCCCCAAAACTCGACATCGCTCACCACTCAGATAAATAACTTATCCTTAAAATATAATCGATAAAGATCACATCGACACGTATACACGTCGCCGCTCCCCTTGATCAGACCGGCCTGCAACAACCGGAAAAGAGATTTCTCATCCGGGCAACAATTAGTGAGAATAATATCTCGCAACGCATTTTTAAGGGCCGGTTTATCGTGGATAGTCCAATATTGGTGCCGCAAGTGATCGCCAAAAGGCCCGGCGTCGGCGGCGGCATTCTGCCTCAAACTGGCCCAGGAAATATTTTCGACAACCATTTTGTACAGGGCCAGCCGGGTCAGGAAAGGATGGCCATTGAGCAGGGCCATCAGGTCGGGTAAATGGTTTTCAGCCACGGGTGAACCGTGCCGGTCGTTAAGCATCTGCACCTGGGCTTCGTTAAAATCCTCCAATCCCAAAAAAAGGCCAACATTGAAGGGAGATTGGTGAATGTCGTCAATCAACAGGTACGGTTCGGTAGAAATAACCAGAACCAAGTTGAGCTTTTCCCATACCTCCCGGGAAGCGCGGCGGTTGTGCCAGGAACGAAGGAGACCAAAGAAATCCTTGTAGAAATCGGTTTGTAACAGGCCATCGGCCTCATCCATGGCCAACACGATGGGATCGTCAAAGTCTGGCAGAACATACTGTTCCATAAACCGGGAGAGTTTTTTGGTGGGGCTGCGCGAACCCTGCCAGGCCTGCTCAACAATATCTTCATCCAGAACCAGTTCGTCGCAGATCGATTGGGCAAATTCCTGCAAGAACAGATCGAGCGAACTCAACTGGTCGCTGCCAAAACTCTGGAAATCAAGAAACACCACATTGATTCCCTGAGTACGGGCATGATGGATCCCGCGCATCAGAAGCGAGGTCTTGCCCGTTTGGCGGGGGGCGCGGATGGTGATGGTGGTGCCCCATTTTACAATTTGATCTTTCAGTTGGTCATCGGTTTTGCGCTCGACGTAGAGTTTATCGCGCAAGATAGTGGCCCCGCCCGGCACAACCAGTTCCTTCAGAAAGCGCGGATCAAAGGCGGGCAAGGGCGCGGCAGAAACCTGGTGGCGAGGAATCAGGCGTCCATCTTCGGAAATCATACTGGTTTCAAAAATCCCGCTATCCCAGGCCGACATCATCCTCAACGGAAATTGGCCGGAAATAGTCTGCAAAATCTCCTCGACAACCCGGTTGTTGTCAGCCTCGCTATGCCAATCAATGTACTTAATTGGCTGCAAGATGGCTGGACCGGCATAAGGCAGGGGTCCATCATAGGCAATCCGGACCGGCAGAATAGTGGGTTTTCGTCGCGCTTGGTGATACCGATAAGCCAGGCCAATTTCACGGATGACCATTTCACTATCGGCAGCTGATTCAGACAATAAGACAACGAAAAAATCGCTGGCTTGAATTTCCTCTTCGATTTCTTCCAACGTGATCGAATCGGGGTGCGCATCCGGATCGATACAAATCTGTTGACCCCGGGCCGTGAGTGCCTGGTAAAGGTGAGTCGCCAGGGTATGATCTGGTTCGGTGTGATGCTTGTGACAAATAAAAAGACAGGCCGGTTTTGACATGGTGTAGGCATTGGCAATGATAAATGCTTCAACATCGGCAAGCATCTCTTGAGCCGAAGGATAACGCCGCTGCGGGTCTTTGTTCAGCGCTTGTTGAATTATCTTTTCTACCGGCTCGGGCAAGTTGGGATTCACCGATCGAGGAGGTGGGGGAGGCTCGTTAACATGCCTGAACACAATGCTCATTGCCGTGTCGCCGCTAAAGGGCAACACCCCGGTAGTCAACTCGAAGAGGATCACCCCCAGGGCATAAACATCGGTATAGGGGCCAACTTTCCCGCCGGAAGCCTGTTCGGGTGACATGTAGTGCGGAGTCCCCATGATGTCGGCGGTGAGGGTCAAACGCTCGCCGGTGACAAACTTGGCAATGCCAAAATCGGTCAGCACCGGCTGTCCCTGGGTGGTCAGCAAAACATTCCCCGGTTTCAGATCGCAGTGAATCACACCCTGTTGGTGGGCATAGGCTACGGCCTGCGTAATTAGCCGAAAGAGACGCAAGGCTTCCTCCAGCGACAATTGTCCCCCCTGCGCGTGAATACCGGCCAGCCGCTGGGCCAGACTTTCACCCGACACATATTCCATTACCATGTAGAGCATATCCTCATCAATGTCGAAATCGTACACCTGGATGATGCCCGAGTGGCGCAACGCCGCTACAACTTTGGCCTCACGTCGAAAGCGGTCTGCCACCGCGGAGTCACCGGTATGATGAAGGTGAATCAGCTTGATCGCAACATCACGCTCCAGGGTAGGATGGGAAGCTCGATAGACCTCTCCCATGCCACCTTTACCTAACAACTCTTGAATTTGATATTTGCCAATTCGTTTACCAATCAACGTAGTTTTCCTTAGTAACCCAGAATCTCAACCTGCCAAGAATCTCCCCTGGCTAACGCCTTGTCCCTCTCCCCGGCCTCCGCTCTGCCCACGCCAGACTTCACGGCACAGGGGCGTTTCTGGCGGGCGAATAAACCTGATAAAGAGCTATATATGGGCGACGGGATGGAAGCTGGAATTTGGGACATAACCACTCGCCACGCAACAAGTCGGACCCTGGCGAGTAAAACCGCCAAGGGTGACCTGTTTGGCGGCAGCGATCTACTCCGGTTTCGTGGTACTTAACGTTTCTAACCATTTTAACACAACTCTCGATAGCCCACAAAGCCGCACCAAGAGTTATTGGCTCATCTGTAAAAAGTGTGCATTTATGGTAGACTGAGGGTATGGAATTTCCAATCACTGAACTTCTTGATTATGTGCGACACGAC
>JAFGNV010000146.1 GCA_016926805.1 Anaerolineae bacterium | reverse complement strand
TGGCGTTGAAGCAGTTGGTCTTTGAGGAGAAAAAGTTGAGTGCGCCGGAGGTGATGACGGCCCTGGCCGCCAATTTTGAAAATGAAGGCGGCGAGGTTGTCCGCCAGCGATTGTTGCACGCGCCCAAGTACGGCAATGATATTGACGAGGTGGACCAACTGGCCGCGCGCGTGATGCAGGATTACCAGCGCGAAATGGTCAAGTATCACAATTCGCGTTACGGGCGGGGGCCGATTGGCGGGGGTTACGCCGGTTCCACCAGCAATATTTCGGCCAACGTGCCGTTGGGGTCCAAAATTGGGGCCACGCCGGACGGTCGCAAAGCAGGCGAACCGATTGCGGAAGGCATCTCTGCGGCGCATGGCACGGATACCGGCGGGCCAACGGCCGTGATGCGCTCGGTGGGCAAACTGCCGACCATTAAGATGCTGGCCCAATTGTTGAACCTGCGCCTTTCGCCCACGACCCTGGCCACGGAAGCCGGACTCAAACAACTGGTCACGTTGCTCAAGGGCTTCCGCAATTTAAAGGTGTGGCACGTGCAGTTCAACACGGTAGACACCGACACCTTGCTGGCGGCGCAAAAAAATCCCGCCCAGTACCGGGATTTGGTGGTGCGCGTGGCCGGCTACAGCGCCCTGTTTGTGACGCTGGATAAAGCCACGCAGGATGACATTATCCGGCGCACGGTCCACGAGTTGAATTAGCCAGCTTCAATTTGGGTTACGGTTGTCGTGGGCCACCTTTTCCACCAAGAAGTTCCCGTTAAAAAAACGTGACCGATTATTCATTTCTCGCCTAACACGCCCAATACCGCCTCGCCGGAGAATTGTTCAAATTCCTCGTCGGTAAGGTCCCGGTGTTTGTACTGGTTGGCCAGGGCCAGAATTTCTTCAAGGTCGGCGTCAAAAACACGCACCACGCCGTCGGTAGAGGCCGTGGCCAGCCGGGCGTCATCGGCGCTCCAGGCAATATTCAACACGCCGCCCTGATGCCCGCTGAACGTGGCCACAATCTCAGCCCGTTCAACATCCCAAATCCGGGCCAAGCCGTCGTCAGAAGCAGTGGCCAATTCTAAACCGTCACTTTTCCAGGCCACGCCATTAACCGGCTTTTGGTGGGCATAGACGGCAACGGATTTTCCCGTGGTTGGGTCCCAAATACGCACAGTTTTATCCTGAGAGGCCGAGGCGAGGTATCTGGTTCCGTCTGACAGCACAGGGCTGAATTTTATGTCCCAAACAAAATCGGTATGGTCAGTGAGGGTTTGCAGCTTTTCGCCACTGCTCGAGTCCCAGATAATAATGCTGGCATCCGCCGAACCAGACGCCAGTTGAGCGCCATCCGGGCTAAAGGCCAGCCCGTGCACGGCTTTGGTATGCCCGTTCAGGGTTTGTTTAAGCGCTCCGGTTTGCGCATCCCACAAACGGACGACGTGGTCGTTACCGGCAGTGGCCAGGGTTTGGCTGTCTGGACTCCATACCACCCAATTGACTGCGGCCGGATGCTCTAAAATCACGGCCAACGGCTCCAACGTGACCGTGCTCCACAAGCGCACGGTATGATCCTCCGAGGCAGTGGCCAGTTTGGCCCCGTCCGCACTCCAGGCCACGCTGTACGCCACTTCATCATGAGCGTCCAGATTATCCACAGCTTCGCCACTGTCCGGATTCCAGAGGCGCAAGGTGCCGTCATCGCCGGTAGAGGCTAACAGGTGACCGGCAGGGTGCCAGGCGATACCACGAGCTTGCCCCACATGGCCTAACAGCGTTACCATCGCGGGACTGTCTTCCACATTCCAAATTCTGGCGGTGCCATCTTTAGACGCAGAAAGGATATAGTCGCCGGTGGGGTCCCAATGGACCTGCTGCACCCAGTTATTGTGTCCGGTTAAAGCAATGATAGAACGGCTGGCTTCAACATCCCAAATGATCATGCGGGTATCGCCGGAACCGGAGGCCAGCCAGCGCCCCTCAGGATGCCAGTCAACACTACGAACCCGTCCGGTATGGCCGGTGAGCACATCCAGAATATGGCCTTCAACCGTATCCCACACGTACACCGCGCCTTCTGCCGAGCCAGTGGCCAGCCGAATCCCATCCGGATTCCAGGAGACGCTGGTGATTGATTCAGGGTAGTCGTCCAGCTCAGTTTCAACCGAAAGGGTAGCCAGATTCCAAATGAAGATTTCGCCCTTTTCTCCTACCGAGGCAAATTTTTGCTCCCCTGCGCCAGCGTTCTCCGGCAAAACCGGCTGCCAGGCCACATCGAACACCTGGCCGGTGTGCTCGCTAAGCGTGGCCAGGGGCTGCAAGGTGGTCATGTCCCACAAAATAATGTCCGTTCCACCGGTCGTCAGGGCGCGGCTACCATCATGATTCCAGGCCACACCGGAAGCACCGGCAGGGTGTCCTTTAAGCAGGGCCACGGTTTCGCCAGTGGCTACGTCCCACAAGCGCAGACTCGCGTTATCCGGGTCGTCAGCGGCAGACAGCAGGTGAGTACCGCGTGGGTTAAATTCCAAATCCGTCACCGGCTGAGGGTGTCCTTTCAAAACAGACAGCATCGTCTCGGTTTCCACATCCCAAATTTGAATGTCACCGTTGTCCAGCCCCAAAGCAACCCGGGTGCCGTCAATATTCCACGCCGCCGCCGAAACACCCTCGCTCCGGGTATCCAGACTCCACCAATCGCGAATAAAGGGCAAGACCATCCGCAAGGTATCTTCCGCTTCAATAATATCGGCGAGATCAAGCGATTCCAGCGCCAGCAACAAACTCAACTCCGAATCGGTGTTGACCAAGTTTTGGGCCTCGGCGGCCAACTGGCGGGCCTGGGCAATCTGACTGGCCTGCTCGGCCCGGTCACGCTCAACAACGGCCTGGTTTCGGCTGATCAAGGCCCACCACACCAACCCACTGAGAATGGCAATAATCACCACCGCTACGGTGGCCACCTGACGCAAACGCCGCGTGCGGGCGGCCTGACTCAGGCGCAATAGTTCTTTGGACTCGTCGTCTAATACCAGAAATTGACGCTGGCTGTTGATGATGTCGTACTTGTCGGGGCTTAACACGGTGCGGTAACGCCGGAACGATTCAAGCTCGCGGGTCAAAAGCTCTTGAGCCGCCTTCTGGGCCTGTGTTTCCGGGTCAACCTGAATCTCGGTCAATAGATAATCGTGGGCCAATTCATAGGCGGTGGTGTTGGTTTCTTCATCCTCTTCCACTTTGAGTAAACGACTTTCCACCAGTTGTTCCAGAATGTCATCCAGGCTCTGGCCGCCGGTTAAATACAGGGCCAGCGTGGCCGCCAACTCCTCCCGTCCCCGGCGCACCCGGCGCTGATCCGACGAAACCAGCGCCATAAGCAATTGCCGGGCCAGTTCTCGTTCCTTCTGGCTCAAGGTACGTTGCAGCACCCGGTTCAGATGGCCGCGCAAAATCCCTTGAGCGCCGCCTTCGGCTTTATACATTTCCAGGGTGATAGACGGGGGAAGCTCGGCCCTGGCCTGCCGTTTTTCCAAAAATTTCTCAAACAGGGTCGAACAGACCAATTGAATTTGCGGCGGGGCTACCTCGCCTGCCTCACCCTCTTGATGGCCGGCGTCATGGTTGGAACTGAGATCATTTAGCAATTGTTCTACCACTTCCGGCTCATAAGTAACCCCCTGCTTTTTGGCCGGTTCCACTATGACCTCGGTGGCTTCGGCGCGATTCATGGCTCGCAGGAGATAATCGTTGGCAAAGGGATTTTTGATTTGGGGTCGAAAAGTGGCCAGGTTGCCAAAATATTCCTTGCGCAGAGCCAGCACCCAGCGCACCCGCAAACTCTCGTCTTCCAAACACTCGCCCAACTGGTTGACAAAATCCTGCCGGGATTCCTCACCTAGCTGGGTAAAGAATTCTTCAAATTGGTCTAAAAAGATGTAGAGATAGCTGTCTTCTCCCAGAATCTGGGTAACGCGATGCAAAAAGTCAAACAGCGATATTTCGGCCAGGCCCGGCGCGTTGGCCAAATTGGGCAGAATGGTCCGTTTGACGGCCAGCGCCGGATTGATCTTCCAGGGCCGGATGTGCAGCGGCAGGTCACCCAAGACCAGCAGGCGGGAGGCCAGCCCGGCTTGCAACAGCGAGGTTTTACCCGCCCCGGACTCGGCATGCAATACGGTGAGGGGATTGCGGTCCAAATGGGCCAGCATCTGTTCGATGGCCTGGCTGCGACCATAAAACAGAGCGGCGTCTTCCAGGCGATAGTCGAGCAAAGCTTTGTAGGGATTACTGAGTTCATCCGTTTTGGGCTTCCGCGCAACCACCTGTTGCAGGCGCGTGCCCAAATTCACCACCGCCTGAGCCAGCAGCACTTGTTCCAAATCTTGCTGGGCTTTGGCCTCTTCGGCGGCAGATAGGGCCTTATTAACAATCAACCTGGCCCCATCGCCGATGGCCACATAACTGCCTTCTACATCGCCCACACTAATTTGCGAACCACGAGTCAAGGCCAGATTGAGGGTCAGCAGTTTGTCATCCAATTCTTCTACAGTGAGTTGGCCGTCGATGGTCTGTTGCACCAACTGAATAGCCGTCAGATGGTCATCAATTTGGTTGACCAACTCCAGCGGAGCATTGCCGCCATATCTGGCTTCGCGCTCTCGCAGAAGGTTGAGATTATTGTTGAGCGTAACTAAACGGGATTTGAGGTCGTCCATTGAAGGTCCTTGTTTTTTGTGATTAATAATGTTAACACTATTTACCAATATAACATTATAGTCTTACAGTCCTATTAGCAAAAGAAGTCAGGTCCAAAACCGGCCCTATCCCAATTTCGATAGACCCCCGTTTGCCTTATTAACTGGATTGAGGCAAGATTTGAGCCTATTTTTATTTGTTGGAGAAAATTGCATGCCTACGCCTCAATTTGCCCACATCATTGCCGCCGAACTGGACGTTCGACCCCAGCAAGTGGTCCGCTCGATTGAGCTGTTTGACGCCGACAACACCATCCCCTTTGTGGCCCGTTACCGCAAAGAAGCAACCGGCGGGCTGGATGAGGCCCAACTACGCGCCATTCTGGACCGGCTAACCTACCTGCGCCACCTGGCCGACCGCAAGGATACCGTTCTGCGCAGCATCGAGGAGCAAGGCAAGCTGACCGATGAATTACGCCAGCGCATCGAGGTCGCGACCACCCTGCAAGAAGTGGAAGACCTGTACCTGCCCTACAAACCCAAACGCCGTACCCGGGCCACCCTCGCCCGCGAGCGAGGCCTGGAGCCGCTGGCCCAAACGATGCTGGCCCAGGAACTTACAAAAGGGAAACCGGATGAAATCGCCACCAATTTTCTCAACGACGACGTGCCCACCCCCGCGGACGCCCTGGCCGGGGCGCGAGACATTATTGCCGAGGTGGTGGCTGAAGATGCCGATATCCGGGCCGACGTTCGCAAACAGACCCGCCAGGAGGCCCGCCTGGTGGTTAAAGTGGCCGACCCGGCCGGAGACGAGCGGGGCGTTTACCAAATCTATTACGACTACCAGGAGAAGTTGAGCCAGATTCCGCCGCACCGGCTGCTGGCCCTCAATCGCGGCGAGCGCGAGGGCGTGTTAAAGGTCAAGCTGGAAGGGCCGGACGACGAATTGGTGGGCCAAATCCAGCGGCGGATGATTACCAACCCCCAATCCATTTTCACCGGCCAGCTTCGCGCGGCCATTGCCGATGGCTACAAACGCCTGCTGGCCCCTTCCATTGAAACCGAACTGCGCGGCGAGTCAACCGATATCTCCGACGAACACGCCATCGAGACCTTCGCTGCCAACCTGCGTCAATTGTTATTGCAGCCGCCCATCCCCGGCAAAACCATCATCGGCATAGACCCCGGTTTCCGCACCGGCTGCAAAGTGGCCCTGGTAGACTCCACCGGCAAGTTTTTGGGTGGCACCACCATTTACCCCCACGAACCACAGAAAAAATGGAACGAGGCCAAAACCACCCTGGTCAAACTGATGGTGGAGCAAAACGCCAGCGTGATGGCCATTGGCAACGGCACGGCCAGCCGCGAAACCGAGGCCCTGGCCGCCGAGGTTATCAGCGAGGCCAGAGCGCAGATAGCAAATAACAAATCGCAAATTGCAAATAATAAATTGGATTTGGCTTACGTGATGGTGAATGAGGCAGGGGCGTCGGTTTACTCCGCCAGTAAGTTGGCCCGCGCTGAGTTCCCCGATTTGGACGTGAGCATGCGCGGGGCCATCTCTATTGCCCGGCGGTTGCAAGACCCCCTGGCCGAACTGGTCAAAATTGATCCCAAATCCATTGGCGTAGGGTTGTACCAACACGATGTGAACCAAAAACGGCTGGGAGAAACCCTGGACGCGGTGGTGGAGAGCGCAGTCAATCACGTGGGGGTAGACGTGAACACAGCCAGCCCGGCCCTACTCAGTTACGTAGCCGGGGTCAGCCGCCGGGTGGCCGAGGCGATCGTGAAACACCGCGAGGAACACGGGCCGTTTAAAACTCGCGAGGCATTGAAACAGGTCAAGGGCCTGGGCGATAAAACCTACCAGCAGGCTATTGGTTTTCTCAAAATCCCGGCGGGCGACCGTCCCCTGGACAATACCTT
>JAFGNV010000145.1 GCA_016926805.1 Anaerolineae bacterium | reverse complement strand
GGATTCTTCACTCCGCTACACTCCGTTCAGAATGACATAAGGTATGTTATTTTATTGTTATGTTAATTTAACATTGTCGAACTAATCTAAAATTTGGAGGAAAAAATGTACTTACCTGATTATCACGGCGGCAGTATTGTCAATCTGATGAGTTCCATTATCCAGGCCTTAGGCGGAGAGTCGCCGTATGAACCGCTGGCAGACCTGCCTCCGACTGAGTTGTCGGCCTCAAAAAATATTGTTTTGTTGGTGCTTGATGGTTTGGGATATGAGTATCTGGTGCGGAATGGTCAACACACGGTATTTCACAAATATTTGAGGGGCAAAATGACCTCTGTTTTTCCTTCAACCACCGCGGCTTGTGTTACCACATTTGCCACAGGGGTTGCCCCCCAGCAGCACGGCGTGACCGGCTGGTTTGTCCATCTCAAGGAGGTGGGCGCGGTATCGACGATTTTGCGCTTTGCGCCTCGCTATGGCGAGAAAACGCCGCCTTTCAGCCAGGCCGGGGTGAAGCCGGAAGCGATATTTACCCAGGTGTCTATGTCAAACGGCCTTGAGGCCAAAGTCTACATGGTTGTGCCCCGGAAGCTGGTGGAATCTGATTACAGCCGCCTCATGGCGGGCAAAGCCAAACCGGCGCCGTACGAAAATCTAAATGACTTTTTTAAGCGGATTCGCAAAATCATCCGGTCGGGCAAACGCGGCCGGCCAAAATATATCTATGCCTATTGGCCGGAGTTTGACGCTTTATCGCACGAGCATGGTAACGGCGGCAAAAAAGTGGCGGCCCATTTTAAGAAGCTGGACAAAAAGATGGCTTCTTTTTTGCAGTCTTTGGCCGGCACGGAGACAACCCTCATTATCACCGCGGACCACGGTTTCATCGACGCCGATGCCTCGAGAATCATCTGGCTAAAAGATCATCCCGACTTGCAGGAAACCCTTACCCTGCCCCTTTGTGGCGAAGGCCGGGCGGCGTATTGTTATGTGCGACCGGCCAAAGCAGCCCAGTTTGAGGCGTATGTAACCAAGTATTTGCACGACAAGTGTGATTGGTTTAGAAGCGAGGAATTGATTGCCAACCATTATTTTGGCTTGTTTGAGCCAAATCCGCGACTGTTTGACCGGGTTGGCGATTACGTGTTGATCATGAAAGAAAACTACGTTATCCGCGATTCAATTTTGGGTGAAGACAGACACCTGCATATTGGCTACCACGGCGGCGTGAGTGAGGCGGAGATGTTTGTGCCGTTAATTGTGGCCAGGATGTAGGGGCAACCGCGCCTGTCCCCATCTATTTATTCTTCCAGCAGTCCAACCAGTTGGCTGGGGCTGGTAACCCGGATACCGTAAGCCTGGTTTATCAATTGGGCCTTTTCTTCTACCATCTGCACAATCTCAATTCGCTTATTTCTGATAGTGTTTTGTAATTCCAGGTCGCTCTTGCCAGCGGTGCCTCGGCTGGCCTCCTGACCCAGCAGGATGTCCAGGTCTCTCAGCCCGGCATTAATCCATTCTAACCTCACTTCCAGCCAGCTTTTCCAGGCGACCAGGGTAGAATCGTCAATGGTGGTTAATAATTGATTGTTGGCTCCCGCGGTTTGTTCGGCATCGGCAGGGATGGGTATGGAGACAGGTTGGTCGCGGTCAATTTCTCCTCCACAGATTTTTAGCAGGTTATCCGTTGCGCTAAAGAGCCACTCTAACTCCCTATTTACAAAATCCTGGTCCTCGGCTTCCAGGCCAAGGTTAGTGACAATGCCCGAAATAATCAAACCCCGCAACGCCGTGGGACTGACTGTCGCTTTCTTTTTGGTTTTGAGTAGTCGGCCCGTAGACGAAGCAGCCTCTTGCTGAGGCAGTGACGGGCTGGGTGTATCGTCAACCAATGTGGAGCTAACCGGCGCCGCCGGTTGGCCGGTTTCCAGTTGTCGGCTGAGTCGGGCAAAGAGCCCCTTGGGGGTATCTCCCACCGGTTCCTGAGTGTCAACCATCTGCGAAGCAGCATCGCGTTGGGGCCGGGTTGTTCTGAATTGCTCATATTGGCTAACGCACGATCCTGCCAACTGGAGCGAAGCTTCAGCGGTGGCGGGGTCTATCAACCAGTTTCCCATAATTTCACGATAGTCTGGGTTGAGGCTTTGCACGGTATGGGATAACTTTTGTTGTAGTTCGGCTGGTAAAACCCCAATCAGGCTTTCTCCTTTTTCCCAATCGCGCCAACCCCGGCGATCCTCGGCTCCGCCAAAGATTTCATCTGCAATCCACTCTCGTAATTCTGTAGAAATGAGATGATAGGTAGAATTTTGTGGATTTTTAGACACCAGGGCGCGGCGTTCCAGGTCACCCATTACCTGATCTACCCGGCTGTAATACTGTTCCAAATCTTCGATGGTATTTTCAGCGCTTTCACGTTCCAACTCGCGCAGGGCCAGGACCGTCAGTAAAATTTTTTGAGCGGGTGTAGAGTCGTACCAGTAATCCCAAAATAGCGGGGCTGCTTCCTCCCGGACCTGGTTGGTAACATATCGACCGCGTTCCGAACTCGCCAATCCCTTTTCGTAGGCGGCAAATAAGTGATGGCACGCCACCTGCAAAAAGTGAGGGTGATAACTGGCCAGGGCAAAAATCACATTGAGTTCGCTGATAAGAAATTTGGTACCGGTGCTGGCCAGATACCGGTCAATCAGTTCTGTAGCTTCTTCTTCAGAAAAGGCTCTCAGGTGGATAGTGGCAAAGATATTGAAGAAGGGTGAGGTGCGGACTTCTTCGGAGTGAGTCAGTTCTACCAGACTTTTCTGGCTAGAAGTGATGAGCGCCAGGTTGTGATGAATGGCCAGCGAGCGTAACCCGCCAAAAAAATCGTTGTCAAAGTGCCGGTTGCGGGTCACGTTCTCAAACTCGTCCAAGAGCAGTACAATGTAAAGTTCTTCCTCGTCAATCAGGGTGAAAATGTCGTCCAGGGTATAATTGTCAACCGTTTCATCTTTCAAGGCCCGGTCAATTTCATTGACAATACCCTCGTGGCCGCTAATCGCCCGCTTGATGGCGGCCAATACCCGCTTCCAAAAGCGAGAGGGTGTGGTGTTTTCGTCGAGTAATTGAAAGTCTTGATAGATAAAGATGTACTTGGCGGCATCAAGCCCAAATTTAGCTTGTGGGTCAGGATGAGTCAGGTATTTCAGCAGGGAGGTTTTGCCGGTACGGCGCTCACCGACAATGGAGCTGGACTCAAACGCAGCAAGCAAACGACTATAAACTTGCTCTATTTCCCGGCGGCGACCAATAAATCGGTCAGGGTGGTCGATAGGTTTGCCGTAAGTGAAGGGATTAACACTCATCTATTTCTACTCCTCAGATTATTGTGGGGCCCAACTGAGTCGCTCTTCCAGCCAGCCGGTCGAATTGTTCTGGTCGTAGAGCACAGTCCCATCAGGTGAGCCGGCCATGGTCAGCAGTTTCTGCTGTTCGTTATTGACCACGCTGGCGGCCCAGATTGTCCATTCCCCATCACGGTCGGTGGCAAAGGCAATGGCCCGACCATCGGGACTCCAGGTTGGTAAACCATCTCGGGCCGGGTTTGTGGTCAGACGCCGCCGGTTTGAGCCGTCGGCATTAATTACGTAAATATCCCAGTTGCCCTCCTGAAGGGACATAAAGGCGATCCGTTGGCCATCCGGCGAAAGTGCCGGGGCCGTATCCAGATTGGAAGTGGTTAAGGTTTCGCTGTTGCCAAAATCTGCCGGGGTCAGGCGTAGGCCGGAGCCGGTAGTACCCCAGCCTCTAAAAACAACATTGCTGCTGACTCCCCAGGTGGGGTATTCACCCTCAACTATATACCGAGAATCGCTAAATTGAAAATCTATATTGGCTGAAGTGCGATATAATTGCGAGGCCCGGCTACCAGTGCGACGGCTGAGAAACAGAATGGTGTTACCATCGGGACTCCAGGTTGGCAGTTTATCCTCAACAAAGTTACTGATTATAACTTCGTTGCCGCCATTCCTGTTGGCCGTAACCAGACCACGGGTGGCGCGTGCCCAGGAGTTAAAGGCAATCCGCATACCGGTGTTATCAAAGGCAGGTTGACTGGCTTCAGCGCGATAAAGTCGGCTGGTGCCGTCGGCGATATTACCAAAGTAAATATCGTAGGTGGTGCCGTTGAAAGCGGGATAGGCAATTGTACCCTTTAACGAGTCAGCCAGGGCGGGTAGCGGTGTTGCGGTGGGTGAGGGGATGGGCGTGGCTGTTGCTGATGGGGGTGGTAGTGGAGTATGGGTGGGTGGAGGTGGAAGCGGGGTATCGGTGGGCGGAGGTGGTGTAGGAGTATTGGCACCCGATAGTAAACCGGCCTCAGCCGCGCTCTGGGTTGCTTCGGCTACGGCAGTGGCTTCCTGGGCTTTTACGGTGGCGGCGGCAGCATCGAGCGCCTGCGCTGTGGCCGCCACGGCTGAGGCGGTAGCCCTGGCGTTGGCTACTTCGGCGCTGTTTCCTTTTGCTTCGGCTTCAGCCACTTGCGTACTGGCGGCAATGAGGGCGGCCTGGCTTTCTGCGGCCCGGGTGCTGTTGGCAGCAATTTCGGCGGCTAATTGGGCGACCCTGGTTTCAGCCTCATAGGATTGTTGCCGGGTTTCCTGAAAGTTTTGATAGAGGATAAAGGTGATAATCAAGACCCCCACCAACAAAACGGCCAGAACCGGCGCAACCCAGCGACGGGCGCGTTCCAGGGGGGTTGGGGTTTCGGCCAGCCGTTGTTGTTCCAAACGTTCCCACTCTTCCACAACGTCGCCTAATTCCTCGCGGACCCAATCCAATTGTTTGAACTCGCTGAGCCATTGTTGCATGAGTCCCACGCGAAATTCATACGGCTCCTGATTGTTGATGATGTCGCGCTCAAAAAGCCGCTTCAGCGCCGTGGTTACGTCGCCGTTAGGGGGGTGGAGTTTAACTCGATGCAGCGCCCGATCCAGGTTACGGCGCATCACGCCGGCCCGATAATGCGGTATCTGGTCGGCTAGGGCGGCCAGGACGGCCTTCTCTATCGGTGGCGAGTCGTCCCACACAAACTGTAAATTGGGTATGGCCTGCTCCACCACATCAACCAGAACTGCCTCAACGTCAGCCGCATTCAATTGCGCCGGTTTCTGGTCGGACCAGCGGGTAAACAGGTTATGGCACAATAACTGCGTGTAATACGGCTGGCCGGAGGTCAAACGATAAATTCGCTCGATGGCCGCCGGTGTATAAGTGTAATATTTGGCCACCGGGCCGGTGATAAGGTCTTCGGCAAAATCTCGCTCCAAAAAACTGATCTTGCGATAAACCGCCAGATTAAAAAGTTGGGAAGAGATTCCGGACTCCTCAACCCGGCTACCTAACGAAAATAGAAAGTTCAGTTGAGTTCTTTCTTGAATGAGCGCCCGTAGATAATCAAAAACGTCAGGCGGTAACATACCGGCATGAACCCGTTCCTCCAGGCGGTTGGTTTCGTCAAACATCAACAACAGGCGTCGTGGTCTGAGGACCTCGATAACAGGAGGCAAAAAAACATCTTCAAAATGACTGCGGGGATGGCCCTCAAAATCGCGGCGATTAGGCCGATTCAATTCGGGCATTCCTTCTACCCGTCGCAGTGACAGAACAATTCGGCGGGCCAATTCCCACAAAAAACCATCCATGCCTTCCAGCCCCATGCCTTGCAAATCGAGTAGCACCGGCACGTAAGTATTGTCGCCCAATCTTTCGGCCATGTGGTAAAGCACCGAGGTTTTTCCGGCCCGTCGTTCGCCATACAGCACAATAGCGTTGTCCTGATACTCACCACGCAGATGTTGGCGGATCCAGGCGTACACGTCATCCCGGCCAAAAAACATGGCCGAATCTTTTACCGGCGAACCGGCAACATAGGGATTAACAATAAAGGTGTCGTTTTGGTTAGGCATCAAGGTCCCCCCGCGGGAAATATTTTCGCTCTGACTGGCGCGCCACAGAATTTACCTATAGATTATAAATGGTTGTGTTCAAAGAGTCGAATGGAACCGATACTTGTTTTTGGAAAGCCGGCAGGTCTTTCCCCAAACAACCCATTTGCTCCCCCTTTTCGGCTCTGGTATACTTTTGCTGACGCGGCGCAGGACCATAACCATGCTCATTGACTCCCATTGCCATCTGAATTTTAACGCTTTTGACGAAGACCGGGCCGACGTGGTGCAGCGGGCCAAAGCAGCAGGTATTGTGGCCTTTATCAACCCCGGCACGGATTTGGCCGGTAGCCGCCAGATAATCTCCCTGGCCGAGGAGATTCCCGAATTATTTGCTGCGGTTGGGGTTCATCCCAACGATGCGACCTCGTTTGACGAGGCGACGTTGGCCCAACTACGTGAGTTGGCCGGTCATTCCAAAGTTGTGGCCATTGGCGAGATTGGCCTGGATTACTATTGGGATAAAACTCCGCGCCCGGTGCAGCGTCGCGTGTTTGAGCAGCAGTTGGCATTAGCCAAAGAAATGGGCAAACCGGTCATCATTCACCAGCGCGACTCGGCGGCAGACACCATGGCCGTGCTGCGGCAGTGGGCGGCAGATGGGCCTCATCCCGGTTTGGTGCTGCACTCCTTCTCCGGCGATCAGGCAATGGCCGCAGAAGCCATTGAACTGGGATTCTACATCGGCGTCAGCGGCCCGGTGACGTTTAAAAACGCCCGCGATTTGCCCGGCCTGGTAGCCTTGCTGCCGCCGGAACGAATTCTGGTTGAAACCGACGCCCCGTTTCTCTCGCCGCATCCCTTCCGGGGCCGGCGCAACGAACCGGCGTGGGTCAAACTGGTAGCCGAGCGGATAGCAGAATTGCACAATTTATCTCTGGCGGAAATGAGTCGCCGTTTGACCGAGAATACGAGGGCGTTATTTAAATTGCCTTTATCAATAAAGGAAAGTGAATGACTCAAATAAACACCTTACTGAATCTTGTTGCCGCAGACATCAAACACGTTGAAGACAAAATGCGCTCCGGCATTGCTGGGCGTTACGGTGATCTGCAAGCCGTGGTGGATTACCTGATGGGCGCGGGCGGCAAACGGTTGCGCCCCACCCTCACCATGATGGCAGCCAGTTTTTACCCTGTGGATAAAGACAAAGCTTACTCCCTGGCCGCCTCGGTGGAGTTGCTGCACACCGCCACGCTGGTGCATGATGACCTGATTGACAACTCGCTTTTCCGGCGCGGACTGCCTACCCTTAGCGCCGGTTGGAGTCCCGGTGCTACCATCCTCACCGGCGACTACCTCTTTGCCCGTTCCGCCGAACTGGCCGCCGAAACCAAAAACGTGCGGATTGTGACCATTTTTGCCCAAACCCTGATGACCATTGTGGGCGGCGAGTTGCAGCAGATGTTCCAGGACGGCCAGGGCAACATCCCCACCATGGCCGAGTACCACCAGCGGATTTACGCCAAAACCGCCTCGCTGTTTGCGGCGGGCACGCAGACCGGAGCAATTCTCTGCGATGCGCCCGAACCGGAAATACAGGCGTTGCACGATTACGGCTACCATTTGGGGATGGCTTTTCAGGTGGTGGATGATATTCTCGACTTTCAGGGCGACGAAGATCGCCTGGGCAAACCGGTGGCCAATGACCTGCGCCAGGGTATTGCCACCCTGCCGGTGATGTGTTTTGCCCAAAAATTTCCCGACCATCCCACCATTCTCAGGGCCGTGCGCCGTGAAACGGTTGGCAACGACGAGATAGTGGCTGTGGTTGAGCAAATCCGCGCCTCTGGTTGTATTGAAGAAGCCATGGCTGAAGCCCATCGTTTTGCCCGGCAAGCCCAGGCTAACCTGGAAGCTTTGCCCGACAACGCCTATCGCCAAGCGATGCATGGTTTAGCCGAGTATGCCGTAGCGCGCGATATTTGAGCCATAATCGCTATGGACCTATCCATCGTCATCGTCAACTGGAATGTCAAAAACCTGCTCCGCCACTGTCTGCAATCTCTATTCGATGCCAGTCGATCTAATTCTGAACTTACGACCGAAATCATCGTCGTTGACAACGCTTCCACCGACGGCAGTTCCCAGATGCTCCGCGACGAGTTTCCCCAGGTCCAGCTCATCGCCAGCGATGAAAATTTGGGTTACGCTTGGGGCAACAACACCGCCACCGCCGCAGCTACCGGACGTTACCTCTTTATCCTCAACCCCGATACCGTGGTTCAGCCTGATACCTTGAACCGGCTGGTTAATTATATGGACGCCCGGCCCGAGGTTGGCGGGTTGGCTCCCCAACTCCGCTGGCCCGATGGTACCGTGCAATCATCCCGCCGACGCTTTCCCACCCTGGGCAGCCTGTTTTGGGAAAGCACGTTGCTGGAGCAGTGGTTCCCGGATAATCGTTACGCCCGGCATTATCATCTGGCGGACACCTCTCCCCACCAGCCCCAAAAAGTGGATTGGGCAGTTGGCGCAGCTTTGCTGATTCGGCGAAAAGCGTGGGAGCAAGTGGGTCCCCTTGACGAAGATTTTTTTATGTATTTTGAAGAAACCGATTGGTGTCGGCGGGCAGCCAGGGCCGGCTGGGAAATTCATTACCTGCCCGACGCGCAGGTTATCCATTACGAAGGCAAGTCCAGCGGGCAGGTGGTGGCCGCCCGGGCCCTGCGTTTTCAGCGGAGTAAATTGCGCTACGCTCGCAAGTATTTTGGTAAAGGTTGGGCAACCGCGCTGTATTTTTTTCTATGGGCCACGTTTGCCTGTCAATGGCTCGCAGAAACCATCAAGTGGCTCATCGGTCACCGGCGTAACCTGCGCCGCGAGCGAATGACGGCGTATGGACAGGTGCTGCGGAAATTGTAAGCCGTTGGCGAATTGCGTTATCACCTTAAGTTGTTTTCAGCATCGGTCAATGAAAGCCGGAGGATGGTATTGATGGTGACTCCACCGGAATTATCCCTGATAACCCGGAGTCAATTGGAACATGACCTCCAGACCTTGGGCGTTGGCCCCGGCCAAACGATGATGTTGCATGTCTCGGTGCGAGCCATCGGCTGGATTGTGGGAGGGCCGGATGTGGTCATCCAGGCCCTCTTGAATCTATTGACCCCCGCCGGTACCCTGATGATGTATGCGGCCTGGGAAGAACGCCCGGATGATTGGTGGGCGTGGTCGCCGGGGAAGCAGGCAGCTTACCAGGCCGAATGTCCTCCCTTTAATCCGGCTACCTCACGCGCCTACCGCAAGTGGAGTATTTTGGCCGAGTATTTGCGTACCTGGCCGGGAGCGTGTCGCAGCGGTAATCCTGGCGCGTCCATGGTGGCTGTTGGCGCGCACGCGCAATGGCTCACCAGGGATCATCCCCTCCAGTATGGTTACGGCCCGGGTTCGCCGCTGGCCAAACTTTGTGAGCTTGATGGTTACGTGTTGCAAATAGGCGTATCACCCGGCGCCTTAACGCTCATTCATCACGCCGAACACGTCGCCAACATTCCGAATAAGCGTATCTTTCGCTATCCGGCGCCATTGCTTGAAAATGGCCAACGGGTGTGGGTTACTATTGAAGAGTATGATACCGGCGATGGGGTTGTCGAGGGGGCGGGTGGTGATTATCTGGAGCAAATTGCCATCGAGTTTCGTCAGGCCGGTCACGGTTGCCAGGGAAGGGTTGGGGTTGCGCCAGCCTTTCTGGGTCGGGCGGCAGAACTGAATCAATTTGCGGTGGCCTGGCTGGAACGCACTTTTGGCTCGACTCAGGATTAGAAAATAGATATGATCAAGGTAACGTTTCTCACCGGCGAATATCCCCCCATGCAAGGCGGCATCGCCGATTACACAGCCTACCTGGCCCAACATCTAACCCCTTTGAATGTTGCCTCGTCTATCCTCATCAACCACCGCTGGTCGGAAACAATTGCTTCTCCTGCTCATCTGCCCCCTTGCTCCGCCGCCAGTGTCCATCCCGTCCTTACAAACTGGGGCTGGCGTTGCTGGCCGGGTGTAGTCAGGTTCCTCAAAACTCACCGGCCCGACGTGTTGCATATCCAATACCAGGCCGCGGCGTTTGACCTGGGTGGGTGGGTCAATTGGTTACCCTGGTATTTGAAAAAACGTAACCTCAATGCCCGGCTGGTGACCACCTTTCACGATTTGCGCGTGCCCTATATTTTCCCCAAGGTCGGGCCGTTTCGCTGGCGTTCGATGTTGGCCCTGGCCCGCTACAGCGACGCCGTAATCTGTACCAACCGCGAAGACCTCCACATCCTCCAACGCGTCTTTGAGCCAGTTGATGCCTCGCCTCTTTTCTTGGTTTCCTTGCTCCGGCATATTCCCCTCGGCAGCAACGTCGAACCCCAACCTCCTGCCAACTTCGATCGCACGGTCTGGCGCAAAAAATATCAGGCCGATGCCAACACGTTGTTGTTAGCCTATTTCGGTTTTCTCAACGAGAGCAAAGGGGGAGAGGAATTGATTGAAGCTCTGGCCCTGCTACGCCAGCAGGGTCTTGACGCCCGCTTGTTGCTGATTGGCGGCGAGTTGGGCCATGCCGATCCGACTAACGTGGCTTATGCCCAAAAGGTGCAGAAGTTAATTGACCGCCATCAATTGGCCGACGTGGTTTACCGCACGGGCTACGTGGAACTGCCGGAAGTATCGGCCAATCTGCTGGCCGCCGACGTGGTGGTGATGCCCTACCGGGATGGGGTTTCTTTTCGCCGCACCACGCTTATTGCGGCTTTGCGCCATGGCTGTCCGGTGGTTAGCACCGCCCCCGCCGACTTGACGCTCATTCCCGAAATCAGGCCCGCCGAAAATATGCTCCTGGCCCCGCCGGGCGATGCGCCCGCCCTGGCCGCAATCATTGCCCCTTTGGTCGGGGATATGGCCTGGCGTAACAAACTGTCACAAGGAGCAAAGGAATTGGGCAATCTGTTTGAGTGGGCCAAAATTGCCGGGGATACCACCGACCTGTACCACGCTCTCATTCACCACTCGTCAGCTCATCTTGGGGCTACGGTTTAGCTTGAGCAGCCATGAAGTTTTCATGGGTGGTCCCGGGCGATCCGTAAAGATTTTGGCTGGCGCGCCAATTTTGGGGATCATTCAGGTCGCCAACGGGGTCAAGCAACTCCGCCGAGTCGCCATGGCCATCGGCGCTCAGAGGCCAGCCATTTTCGTCGTCGTATGTCAGGGAAATGATAACGTCTCCTTGGGGCTTTTTGAGGGTGATGGTTTCGCCCTGGTTGGAGAGATTTTTGGCATAGAAGTCAAACGGAACAAGGCCGGGGTATCGTTCGGCAAAAGCTTGCTCGTTTCGGGCCAGAACGATAACCTGTCCGGGCACCAGCCTGGAACCGACGGGGAACGTATAGCGGATGCCTTCAAAAGTGGCGTTGGAAAGGTCCAGGTGAGTGGGGCCGATGTTTTTCAACTCAATGAATTCGTAATCATCGCCATCGATAGGATTGTACATAATTTCTGTAATCACCAGATTCTGGCCGGGCTGTCGAACGGAGAAGTTAGCCTCGTTAAGGGCGCTCCAGATGCCATTGCGGTATGTCCTGGCTTTAATGACGGTATTTGTGGACAGGGTAAAGGGGGAGCGGTATTGTTGGGCGGTGCGAGAAATGTCACCGCCGGGCAGACGCGGGTCTGAGCCATCCACGGTGTAGTAAATGGTGTTTGGGGGGTCTGCGACCAGGGCCAGGGGAAACTCTGCCGAAATAGAGCCACTGCGCTGGCTGAAGGCAGGGGGATCAAGGGGGGGATAATAACCGGCCTCACGGGCCAGGGCAATGAGTTTGGCTGCGTTATTTTCCATCTGGCTGGCGACCTCTTGCCGCAGAACCAGCCAATCGTCGCGGGTGTAGGGTGTTTCGCGTTTGGCGTCGCCCCAGCGGGCCGACTCGCCGATGATGGCCAGTTCAATCTCATCGTTGATAGTGTTCCACCGGGCCAGTGAATTTTCATCGGTTAAGGGTCCATCGTTGAACAGGTTTTTGTACATCCGGTCGGCAAACAACATTTTAAAGTCTGGCTGCCAGATAAGGGCATCAAAGAAGGCTTCTATGTCAAAATTGGGCTTTTCATGGTAAAAGTAAAGGCTGGCGCCACTGAGCCAGATTTTTTCGCCATCCCAGGCAAAATATTTGGCTTTGCCGTCGGGATTTTGGACCGCAAAGTAAAAATTCTTCGTGGCCCAATCGACATTACCCCCATACCAGTTTAGGATGATATAGTCACTAAACTGGCTGAAATCAATAAACGGCGCAATGGCGGCATATTTTTCGGCGGGAGTTTTGGCGGTGATAAAATTGTAGCGGGTTCCCTCGGTATAAAAGGCGTCGCCACCCACTTGGCCGTTGTGATTACGCACGTGCCATTCTTCTTCCTGCCCTCCGTAATATGAAGCGGCAAACGCGGCATCGGGCCGTTCGACCGCGTTATATAACCCCCAATACAGGCCGTTGAGATACAGGTGGACAAAGATGCCGTGCGAGCCAACCCCCGACATTTCAATTTGCGATGTTCGTAGCCATTCGTCGCGGGTGTACGTAGCCAACAATTCCGGCTGTCGCCCGGCATAACTCCCATTCACTCCCCCCCGGAGGACGAGGGTATTGAATGTGTCTACCGGCGAGTCGGGAAAGAGGGGGTATTTGAATTCAGTTGAGCCGTAATCGTCTTTAAAAAAGAGCCGGAAGGAATGTTTGAGGTCATCTTCCCGGCGTCCTTTGCCGCCTTGAATGCGCAAACCGGCGTTAACCTGAACCGCCTTGCGCTCACCGTGAGGATAAATGAATTCTACCGAAACGGGCCGTTCCCATTCAACGCCGCGCTCCTGGGGATGGGCGTAAATATCGTAGTTTTTGGGGGCGGTCACCAGGGAAAGGGTCGGGATTGAGGTCAACGCCTGGGTAATGACAGTCCGGTATTGGCGGTGGTTGACAATTTCCGGATCCATCTCAAAGTCGGGTTGTACCGGCGAGTTGGCCAGGTTCCCGTCGATGTCTTTGGGATAGCTGCCCCAGTCGGTCAGAAACTGAGGTTGGGTGACAGGTTGAGCCAGCACGTCGGCCAGAAAGATATAAGTGTGAGTGTCCACGGCTGAGGGGAGAAAATTGGGCTTGAGGGCCACCGCCCGTAACAGAGTGGTCTGGCTGATGGGGATGGGGGTGGTGTACAGGATGCCGTGGGTTTCTGTTGGCTCGCTGCCGTCGGTGGTGTAGCGGATAACGGCCTCAGGGGTATCGCAGGTAAGCGCCACGGCAAAAGGGGTCTGGTAAAATCCACGTTCTGCGCTAAAGTTGACCCTGGCGGTCTGCTCAATCCAGGTGGGAGTAGCCGGATTGGTTTCGCTGGGGGTGGAAGTGGCGTAGTAGCCATACGTAACTCCCCCCGAAGTTTCGCTATGAACCCGGCCATAAGATACATCGGAAAATTGAGGCGGATAGGTAATGATTACCGCGTCGGAAAAACGGTGGACGGTGGGGTTGTAAAGGGCCAATACTCCTCCGTCTCTGCTGAGACGAAAATTGGTATGGAGAGGCAGGTTGGGATCGATGGGTTTGCGGTCTTTGCCGGAGGCAAACATAGTCAAATACGTATGGGCGGGTAAAGTGATTTCCGGGAACGTCCATTTTTCCGGTTGGTTGGCATCGTCGGTCAGGGTCCAACCGGACAGATTGACCGGCTCGTTGCTCTGGTTGTGAATCTCAATCCAGTCTGAAAAATCGCCGTCTTCATCGGCGTGTCCACTCCGGTTGGCGGCCATAAATTCGGTGATGATCAGGGGGCTAGAAATTTCGCCGTTGGGTTTGGCCACCAGTTGGTTGAGATTGAACAGAACAATGACCAGAAGCACCAGCCAGAAGATAATTCTTTGGAATTGTTTGATATACATAAGCCTGCGTTAGCCTGTTATGCGTGTTCTTGGTGGCGGCAACCATAATCTTACTATCTTCTTGGCCATTGTCCAATTTTTTGTTGACCGGTAACCAGTAAATTCCACCCATCGTTTTGGGGTGGTGGGTCAAGGCCTCATTTAATAATACGGGCCATTGGGAGTATAATGGGGCATGGCTGTTCTGAACCCATTCTAATTTTCAGGTTTGAGATTCCATGAAAACCCAACCTTTAACCAGTGCCGATCTACAACACTTTATCGACGCTCATCACATCGAAGCTACGATTTTACCCATGACCCAACACACCCTCACCGTGCCCGATGCGGTGCGGGCGTTAGGCGTCGAACCGGAGCAGATTATCAAATCTTTGTTATTTTTAGTGAAAGGGGAGCCGATTCTGGTGATTAATAACGGCCTGGCCAAAGTAGACCAACGTAAAATTGCTACTCGTTTGGGAGTGGGCAAGAAACAGGTCAAATTTGCCAATGCGGAGCAAGCGCTAGAAATAACCGGCTACGTGGTGGGCAGCATGCCGCCCTTTGGCCACCGGCAAAAACTACGCACATTTATAGATGTTGCTGTCACCGAGTTTGAAGTTATTTTTGGGGGTGGGGGTGAGATTGATGCGATGCTACGTTTGGCATCAGCGGAGTTGGTGCGGGCGACAGGTGCAGAAGTGATGGACGTCTCGGAGGAGAAAGTATGATTGGTTTTCCTAACCCGGATAAAGCGGAATTAGCCATAAGAAACGAGAAACGAGAGATTTTTTCCGTATAAACAGAAATTCTGTTACGGTTGACAACCAGTTTATGGAAAACGATAAAAACAGACCTCTTGAACAGGAATTTGAGTTTGAAGTAGTGACCCTCAATGAACGGGGTGAAGTAATCCGTCGTCACCCGCACCAAGCGCAGCAATTTCGAGAAGAGCTACCAAACGGCGTGGGGCTGGACATGGTTGCGATTCCTGAGGGCAGCTTTTTGATGGGATCGCGGCTAAATTTTGGGTATCCTGATGAACACCCTCAGCATTGGATCAGCCTGCCGCGGTTTTTCATGGGTAAATGCCCGGTTACCCAAGCGCAATGGGAAGTGATTATGGATTGGAAGCCGCCTTATCGCTGTACGGGCGCACCGCGACCCGTAGACAGGGTCTCCTGGTATGAGGCCTGGGAGTTTTGTGAGCGATTGGCGGAGAAGACGGGGCGAGCCTATCGCTTGCCCAGTGAGGCGGAATGGGAATATGCCTGTCGCGCTCGGACGACAACGCCCTTCTATTGTGGCCAGACCATCACCACTGATCTGGCCAACTATGTTGGAGAGCACATTTTTCTTGCGGAGCCTAAAGGAATCTACCGCCACGAAACAACAGAGGTAGGCAGTTTCTCGCCGAATGCCTTTGGACTCTACGATTTGCACGGCAATGTTTGGGAGTGGTGTGCGGATGCCTGGCACGACGACTATGAGGGCGCGCCTACAGATGGCGGCGCTTGGGAGAGCAGAACCGTTTCTGCCCATGTTTTACGTGGAGGCTGTTGGCATGATCCGCCCCACCTTTGTCGCAGCGCTGCTCGCCTGAAGCACGTTCCAGGCGAAGGAGAAGATTATTTTGGTTTTCGCGTGGCCTTGACTTCCCTTGAGCAGAATTCTGACTCCGCAAGGTACAGTTGGGGGCGCGCCAACCGAAAGGTGTATCCAACCCGGTTCTTGGCGCGCCAACTCAGACGCTGGTTTCATCGGTCTCGCTGATTTTCAGGGCCACTTTTTTGCCTTTGCTATTCGCTCGGCCAGCGGGGGATGGCTGTAGAAAAGGGTTTTCTCCCAAGTAGGCGCATCCACCATAGCCAGATTCTCTTGCGCCAATCGCTCGAACATGGCGGCAGCGGCGGCGGGCTTCTGGCTGACGGCCAGGGCAAAATCGTCGGCCTGACCCTCGGCAAAACGGGACACGCCATTCATAACCGGCATGGCCAGCATGCCGACCAAAGCCATCATCCCCAGCAGATACGGATAGCTGGCCACATCACCCGGCCCCCGCCAGCCCAGGCGAGGCCCCCTCCGATTGCTCCAGAAACGCCAGACAAATAGACCCAGCCACCCCAAGGCACAGGCGGCCAGCGCGCTCAGCAGCACGTGCCGGTAAACCCAATGCCCCATCTCGTGGGCAATCACCACGTCCACCTCATCGGATGGGTGCTTTTGCAGCAACGTGTCCCATAGAAAAATTTTGCTGGCTCCCCCGTAGCCGGTGAAATAGGCGTTGACGGCAGTGGTTTTGCTGCTGGCGTTAATGATAGAGATGTCATCAATAACCACACCCGCCCGGTCAACCATCGTTTGGATGCGATGTTGCAGATGGAGGTCAGTAACCGGAGAGATCTCGTAAAATAACGGGGTAATGACGATTGGCTCCAACACGATGTAGCCAAAAGTGAAAAGAGTAAAACCCAGTCCCCCCCAAATCGGCCAGCGACGGGACGCAAGTTTGAGCAGGAGGTAAAACCCGCCAAAGGTAGTGAACGTAATCCCCCAATTCACCAGCCAACCCACGCCGAAATCGCGCAGCCACGCCGCCAGGGTTTGGGTCGAGAGACCAAATTGGTGGCGCAGCACAAAGCCACTGTAAATAGAAAACGGAAAGTAAATCAACAAAAGTCCCAGGCTGATCAGGGTCAGATAGAGGCCGATGATTACCACATCAGCCATGGATAGTTGGTTGCGGGTGAGGCGGGCCAATCGCCGGTCGAGCCACTTGAAACCGGGAACTCGCCGGATAGGCGGCAGCCATTTTTCGGTGAGCCAGGCTCTCAGTTTGACCGCCAGCCCACTGTATTGCATCAGGAACAGCAAGATCGGATAAACCAGGAGTCGTTCGACGCGAATGGGTAGACTCAGGCTGTGTAGGGCCTCGGCTTTGGGGCTGCTCTGCAAGGTGCCGTTGGCCAGCGCCACCGGCTCTGGGCTGAGGGTATGGGCTTTCTGCCCAATGCCGGTACTGAAGTAAACGAGCGGGCTGAGGATGATGAGGGTAATGGTCAAAAAAAGAAGTTTGCGGAGTAACATGGTAGGGTCTGATTTTCGCGTAGTTAGATTATTATAAAAGTGATTTGCAAATGTCTTCGATAGTTTAGGGTGTGCTGTGGTCAAAGATAGTGGTCTGGTCAGTTTCCGCCCAAATCCGCCAGACCATACCGCAGGGCAATCACCGCGGCCTGCGTTCGATCCGATACGCCCAGTTTGGCAAAAATCGAACTGACGTAATTCCGTACGGTTCCCTCCGACAAATACAATCGTTTGGCAATATCGGTGTTGTTCAAGCCCTGCGCTAACAAACGTAACACCTCCCGTTCGCGCTCCGTCAGCGACTCGGCCAGAGAGGTATCAAGCGGCGACGCGCCGTGACTGATCTGGGCAAACAGTTTCCCGGCCACGTTAGGGTCAACATGGGTTTGCCCGGCGGCAGTACCTTTCACCGCGGCAATCAATTCGTCGCGGGGGGTATCTTTGAGCAAATACCCCGCGGCCCCGCCCCGGATGGCGTCAAAGACCCACTCGTCGGCATCGTAGGTGGTTAAGACCAACACCCGCACCGCAGGGTATTGTTCTTTGATTAACCGCGTGGCCTGGATGCCGTTCATCACCGGCATTTTCAAATCCATCAGCACAACCTCAGGTTTAACTTGAGGTACCAGGTCCAGCGCCTCGGCCCCATCGCTGGCAATGCCGACCACTTCAAGTTCCGCGTCGGTGCTTAATATCACCCGCAAGCCTTCGCTAACAATGGTTTGGTCGTCGCAGATTAATACCCGGATCATCTTTTTATTCTACCGG
>JAFGNV010000144.1 GCA_016926805.1 Anaerolineae bacterium | reverse complement strand
GTCGTACACTTCCGGGTGCAGGCGGAAAATCTCGGTGGCATTCACCGCCAGGGGACTATCCACATAAACATCTATCTTGGGGATTTCGTTCCGGTCGAACATCTGGTGCAGAGCATACACCAAGGCCTGGGTACGGCCCACGGCAAACGAGGGGATAATGATCTTGCCTTTACGGTCAATTATTTCCAACACGGCCTGCTTAAGCATATTTTGTGCCTCTTCGGGCGGCTTGTGGAAACGTTGGCCGTAAGTGCTTTCCATGATAATGAAGTCGGCGCCTTCTACGGGCACGGGGTCACGTAAAATAGGGATGTCTTCGCGGCCAATGTCGCCGCTAAACGCCAAACACTTTTGCCGATCGCCGTCGTCAATATTCAGCGTCACCGAGGCCGATCCCAGCACGTGCCCGGCCTCGCGGTAGTACGCCTTGACCCCTGGCACCACATCAAAGGGCCGGTTATAACCCAGCGATTGAAACAGGTTCAAGGCCTCCAGGGCATCGGCGCGGGTGTAGAGGGGTTCAAAGGGTTTCTTCCCTTGCTTAAGGCGCTTCTTGTTGACATACGCCACGTCACTTTCTTGAATATGCGCCGAGTCGAGCAGCATAATGGCGCACAGGTCGCGGGTGGCCGAGGTGGCCCAAATTGGCCCACGATACCCGTTTTTGACCAGGCTGGGCACATTGCCGGTATGGTCAATGTGGGCGTGAGATAAAACGAGCGCGTCAATTTTGGTGGGGTCAAAAGGAAAGTTGCGGTTTCGTTCAAAGGCTTCTTTGCGATGGCCCTGATACAGGCCACAATCTAATAAGATATTGTAACCGTTCACTTTGAGCAGGTGCATCGAGCCGGTAACGGTTTGGGCTGCACCCCAAAAATGGAGTTCCATCGTCTTCCTCCAGAGATATTTTTTGTACAAAGCGTGTCAGAACGATTATAACGCACCTGGTGCCGGAACACAATCGATAGGACGTAACAAAAAAGAAGACCCTGAAGATATCGGCTACCTTCAGGGTCTACGGTACCTATAAGACAGATTACGCTCCTTCCAGAACCTTCAATCTGGCTTCAATATCGTCCAGGCGTTCCATTAACGACTTCACCCCTGCCCGGCGAAGTTGGAAGGTCAGGTGCAAGCCGGTGTGGTCGGCCAGCATTCCGGCTCCGGTTACCACATCACTAGCATATTCAGGCTCAAGGAGATAAACGGTAATCCCCCCCGGTTGACCTTTCTTCACCCCACTACCCTGGATCTGCTCAATTTGTCCGCTGCCCGTGGTTGGTACAATAAACGCTTTTTGGGGCGAGGGGGGCGTCCACAGAAAATCATCGGTCAGGGTGTATTGTTCCGCATTACTATAGGAGAAAGCAACCTTGACATTGGGCATGGGGAACCCATTTTCATCAACCACCAGCACAATAACCCGTTGCTCTTCAAATGTCAGCGGAGCGGTACGCCGGATGTTCACCAAGCGAAATACACCTTTATCGGTTGGCGTGGCTTTGTGCAGTTGGGCCATCCAATCACGCTGAATGTCCTGCGGCAAAACATTGAGCGGCTCGTAATTAAACATTTTTTCTTCCTTTCTTGATTATTGCTTTACAGTTGTACCGATTTTTTTAGCCAGGGCATAAATTGCCTCGGCGTCGAACACCTGATCATTGGCTTCAAAGAGCTTGGCAATGGCGGCCCGATGCACCTTCATTTTCAAACTGCCAATACCCAACCCGCCAAAACATTTTTTACCAAAACGGTCGCCACCTTTATCTCTCATTTCCAGCCCCCCCACTCCCAACGGCGGAACTGTGTTTACATCGGCCAGAATCTCCAGAGATGGATGCTGCCGCCACACCTCTTCGGGCAGAAGTTCAACCCCGGCTGGGCCGGCCGCAACTACAATATGCGCATTTTCCAGAGCAGTTTGGGTTGACTCAAGGTCAGCCGCCTGCATGGGCGTCAACGATACGCCAAAGCGGGCGGCCATATTCTGGCAGGCCGCCTGCGCCCGTTCGTATCGCCGTGAAGTCAGCACCACCGCCGCGCCTTCCTCAGCCAGAAGCATTCCCGCGCGCTGACCCACCGGCCCGGTTCCGGCTAGGACCACGGCCTTCTTACCCCCAATGTTGCCCAAACTGGTAATCAGGGCGACCACCGCCGAGGCTGTGGTGTTGCCGCCGCTACTGTCCAGCATCACCGACACCCGGAAATTGGCAAAAAATATCTTTTGTACGGCATCAAACAGGGACTCACCCTGGGTTAAATTGCTGCCGCCAATAAAAATGGCTGTGTTCTTTTTTTGTTTTTCGCCGCGAGTAAAGATGGCCCCGTGGACGATGCTCTCTACATTTGCCGGAGTTGTATTGGCATAAGATACCAACTGGTCGGCGCCACCATCATAGGCCACAACCGCATCAAATGAGCTGGGCATGGGATCGGTGTCGAGTTGCAGTAAAAGCTTCTTCACCAACAAAATATGCTCCTAATCTTTACAGAAACCGTGGCCAGGAGGGGGGCGAATTGCAAATTCAGTAAATCACAAAAGTTGGAGAAACCGGGTTTCTTGGCCCAAATTTGAGACTGTTTTGGGTAAATCGGGCTGATGAGAAAGCGATAGAAACCCGGTTTCTGGCCCTCACTTGCTGAAACTGTGATTTACTGCAATTTATTTTAACATTTTGGCGGAGAAAAAGCAATAGCCAACAACTTCAAACCAACAAAACTTACCCAAGTCACTCATCCAACAAATACACCGGCTCCTGGTAATATCTAACCCGGCCGCCAGCCAGCTTGTCGGCCATTAACTGATCCAGCCAGGCATTTTTTTCAGCCAGAGGCCGGTCAGACTTCAGATAATCCAGCTCGATATTTACGCGCAACACCCGACCGGGGATGATAAAACGAGTGATACCAGAGGGCATAAGTTGGCCGTTATTGGCAATTTGTAAGACCTGTTCAACCGTGTATTGGGGAAAAACTACCAGGGCCGTTAAATCGGGGTATTCCTGCCGCAAGATCGTCATATCGGTGGTGAGGGTGCGGGTAAGCTGGCTGGTGTCGATATAGGTTTTGGTGACCTGATTCAGGGCTTCCAGGTCGTCCACACCGGGAGCGGTCCGCACCAGAAAAATGCGATCCTCGATGGTGTGCAGGTAACACAAGCGCTTGCGGGCCAGCACCGCGCCAATGGCCTGGGACGACTCATGCTCCACCATAACAATTTCGGGCAGGTTATCAATTCGCCGGACCAGTTGCGCCGGATCTGCTCCCCGAATGGTGTGATACCAGGTGCGCAATCTGAGGTCTTCGTTGGGTGAGACAATCTGCACCACGGTGTGCCGATAATCCAGTTGTTTCAAGGCCGTGGTACGGGTAGCCCCATCCAGCACCACATAACGATCTCCCGCCTCGATGACAATGGGGGGATTGACCAGTACATCTTCTACTTCCAGTCTTTTGGCCAATCGCGCCACCCGTTGGGGGTCGACATTTTCGTGCAGGATAACTTTATCCAGAGGCACAATTCGTAATGAGAAGGGACGATCCAATTGGGTCGCCATAACGACATCTCCTTTGATGATAGGTTTCTGAGGGTGCTATTGCCCGCCGATCAGCTTTAGCCAACAGAAAAATAGCCACAAGGAATACCCTAAAGATAACTCTAAACTGGACTTCCGACAAGTTATGATCAGGATGCAGGTTCACGCAGAATCTCTCAGCTTAACAGAGAAGGGTCAGCACCTTGTTGACAGTTTTAGGGTCAGCACCTTGTTGACACATTTAGCTTAGCAAGGGTCAGCACCTTGTT
>JAFGNV010000143.1 GCA_016926805.1 Anaerolineae bacterium | reverse complement strand
CCTATGGCAAATCCTTCGTGAACATGCGGCGAAAACACATGGGTGATGTAGGTGGCCCGTAATAACTCAAGATTGTCAAGATGAGGGTCTCGCCAAAATATTACGTTTTCGTTTTGACTTACAATCGTCATTTTTGGCTGAAAGAAATGAACCGTGATGATGAAGTCACGTTTCACTGCTAACTGGCTCGAGTGAAATCATGAACCAATGCTCAACGTTGAACTGTGCTCTATTTAAATTGTACATGATTTGGGACGGAATTTCAATAGCCAGCTCAGACGTAATTGCGATTGGTAGGAGGCCTGGACAATTTTGGCCCCAGCCCTGAACGCCATCGGAACGGTTGCAGTTCCAGGCAGCGTGTGGTAGCATAATGCACTAGCACGGCGGCGGGCCTGGTTTGGGCTTAGCGCCTCAGAGCGTGCCCCTTGACGAACAACTAGAGAAATCAGATTGAAGAGTCATGGGGTGATGAAAACGTTTCGCAAACCTATTATTCCCGGTTTTTATCCCGATCCGTCTATTTGCCGGGTGGGGATTATTATCTGGTGACCTCCACCTTTGAATATTTTCCCGTGATTGGTCATCTCCGTCAAAGTGAAATCGTCAATGATCATTAGCCATACCTTCATCCAGATCGTTGGGTCGTTTACCCTTTTGGCCTCAATGGTAGTCGCTTGCGTTGGAACGGGGTCACCCGGTTCCACCCCGGAATTAGCTGAAGCCTTGACCCAACCGGCAATATCCATTCCTACCCCAGCGCCGCCCGAACAGCAGGTAGATACTCCCACCATCCTTTCTGATCCGGTTTCTACCAAACAGTTACCGGCAGACGTGTCCTTACCCATCACTATCGCCATCGCTTTACCCCCTTCAACCGCCATACCGACTCCGCCGCCCCTCGAGGTACCGGAGCTACTTCCCGACGTTGATACAACCGTCTGGGATTTGCCCGGCCCGTCGAACATCACCGGGATGAGAGACACCATCCTCCTGGTTTTGCGGGCCAACGAAGTTGAGTTTGACCTGGGTTATGCGGTGCAGGGCTTTTCGCCCGATCCGATCTATCCCCGGCTCTTCATCCGCGACACCTCTACCCTGATGACCGGGGCCAGTTACCTTTATCCCGCCGAACGGTTGAAGCGGGCCGTGGAAGCTTTCTTGCGCCAGCAATATGACGAAACCACGGTCAGTAGTGAAGACGGTTGGCGGGCCGGTTTTGGTGCTATTTCGGCCACCGTTGGTCCCGACGGGGTTATTGATAAAGCGACCGCGGTTTCCGACGAGGAGGCCCATTTTGTTCACGCCGCCTACGTGGTTTACCAGATTCATGGCGGAGAGGAATGGTTGAGAAGCGACATCAATGGCCTGCCGGTCATCGCCCGGCTCAATGCGGCGGGGGACTGGTTGCTCAACCATCGCCGCAATGAGGCTACCGGCCTGATCATGCGGGACCACACCACCGACTGGGGCGACGTTCGCTTTCAACCAACTGCGGGCAATCCCACCGACATCATGGTTGAGGATGTGGTCTGGACGGCCTCCATCTACGACCAGGCTCTGGCCTATCGCGCCTGGCGTGAACTGGCGGCCATGAACCGCGCTGTCGGGAACGAGTCAACCGCCCCGCGTTGGGACGCTGAGGCCGAAACCCTGCGCCACGCGACCAACGAATATCTCTGGCAGCCGGAACGAGGGTTCTATCGCACCCATGTGCATCTCACCCCCCTGCGCCACAATTTTGACGAGGCGGCGATGGTCAGCATTGCCAATGCCGTGGCGATGGTTTGCGGTTTGACCGATGAAACTCAGAATGCCAGAATTGTGACGGCATTGGAAGAGGCGCGCCTGGCCGCCGGGGTGGGAAAACCCGGCCTCACCCTTTATCCTCCCTACCCGGACGGCTTTTTTGAAATGCCCACCTTGAGCGCGGGGGGCACCTACCAGAACGGCGGGGTGTGGGATTGGTGGGGGAGCTGGCAGGTTCTGGCCGAGTTTGAAACGGGTTACAGCCAACTGGCCCGCGCTCACCTGCTGCAAACCGCCGCCGATTGGGCCAACCATCCCGCCCAGATTTTTGAGTGGCAGGAAGTAAGCACGCTGACCGGCCACGGCGGCGATCTCTACGCCGGCGCTGCCGGGGCGTATGCCCAGGTTGTTATTGAGGGACTTTACGGCGTGCGTCTCGGTCTGGATGGACCAACTCTTGACCTCCGGCTGGGCGAGTGGCCGGGCCGTATCTCCGCTTACCAACCGGCCAGCGGCTTGCGCTTCCGTTATAGTTACCAACCCGCTGCCGATTATCTGGTGTTGGTTTACCAGACCAACTACCAAGGAACGGATTTCCCCTTGCGCCTCCTTCTGCCATCTGACTTCGTGGCCGGTCTGGTTTACCTTGACGACGTGCCGCTGGTTTGGGAACAGGTTGGTTTGGGCCTGGACAGGTATCTGGCGACCACCCTGCCAACTGGTTACCATTACCTCGTTGTGGCCGGTTCACCTGGGTAGAGTTTACCGTTGATTGCTTCCCCCGAGAAGCCATGTTATACTTGTCAACACTGTTGGGTAATGACTGCGCAGCAAGACCTTATGGACAAATTTCTTTGTAACTTTGCGTCCTGACCGTTAAAGATTCCTGACCAGTGACCAATATTCAATGCAGAATATCAATTGGGAGAGACTGACCAATGTTTGAGATTTGGCGCAAAAACATCTGGCAGAATTTGGAAATTGTGCGACAAAATGACGGCCCGGCCCTGGCCACCATTGTTTCGGGAAACGAGACGGATAAGGCTTTTTGGCAAGAACATTTGACGCGCAACCGTCGTGACGTGTTCAGGGCCGACGGGAAAACGTTGATCCATTCGGTTTGCGAGGGGGTTCGCAAAGGTAATTTCCTGGGCACTTTCAATGCCTGGCTGGACACCAAACAGGCTATTGGCCCCAGCATCGAATTGCCCCAGGTGGCGTTGATGAGTATGGTCTTTGGCAAAGGCAAACGATTGAGTCCCTTTACCCAGGCCCTGGGCAATCGTAAGCCTGCTTTTCTGACGCCAATGCGGGCGCGGGCAAGCCAGCGGGCAAAAGATGCCGGAGCCTACATCCGCACGGTGGATTTGTCCAATCTGTATGCCAATCTCTGGCTTCAGCATCTCCGCCAGAATGGATTTGGCGGGTTGGTGGTCAAATGGGGCGACGAGGCAATCATTCCGGGCAAGAGGTGGAGCCAGGAAAAGTATGACTATCGCCAGGTCGATGCGGTTCGTTTTGTCTGGAAAACCAAAGTCACCGAAACGCTGGCCCGGGAAAAAGAATGGATTGCTATTGATGGGCAGACCGGCACGATGAAATTTCAATACGCCCGGCAAGATATCAACTCGCTGCAACAGCGTTTGGGCCAATTGGCGGGCGACGCCCAGGAGGTAGGCGTCAATCTGGGCAGCCTGGCCATCAGTTATGATTTTTTGGAGGTTGCGCTGGCAATTCTACGGGATGACCTGCTTGACCCGCAGCGATGGGTTGATTGGGACCCCTACGCCTGGATTGCCTTGTGCTGCCGGGACGAGGCCCAATGGCAGGCGGAAATGGCGCACGAAGACAAAATTGGCAAAACCGGCATCCGGGATCTGCTCAGAATTTTCCCCGATTTTTATCCCAGGATGGCGCAATTGCGACAAACCCTGGAAGCCAAAACAGGGCGTCCACTGACGATCAGCGTGCTTGATTTTGGCGAGGCTTTTTGGACCGATATGGGCCTTCATGTGGCTTTGCGTCGAAACCTGGAATCGCTGACAGTGGACTCGCCGGACGGAGCCATCTCTCGCGAATTGTTCGGTATTCCTCACGACCGTGACCCAAATGGTAACATCGTTGTTGATAGCCAGCTCCCGGCCGCCGCCGATATTCGGGACTCGCTCATTATTGATACGATCATTGAAGATAAGGCTTCGGTGATTCACGGGGGGGTGGTGATTGGGGGGCGGCATCGGCAGTTGCGAATGCCGGAAGGCGGCAGCGCCCTTTTCTGTGCGGTGGATAAATTGACCTTTTCCGGGCCGGCGGGCATTGCTTTCCGTTTGATCGGCTCAACGTTTGATATTCCCGCAGGCGGGAGATATACCACCCTCTTTCTCCCTGAGGGACCTGAAACCATAGTGGCCAACGAGTCCATCATCGACTTCAAAGGGGAAAGTTATTCGCAACCTATTTTGGGTAATCGGCTCTCGTTTGAAGAAGCCGGTAAGATGATGGAACAGATGGATGGGCGAGAGTTAGAGGCTCGCTGGTTGGCGGCCTGGCAAAGCCGGTTATCGTGAGCGTAATCTCAACCGCTTTTTGCCAGCAACTGGCTGATAAAACCGGCCACCTGATCGGCGCCATTGGGGCCATCACGCGTAAGGCGCGGTAAGGCCAACAGGTCTGGCAGCCGCGAGAGCCAATGACCGCTTTGAAACTGGCTTTTGGTAATTTGGAGGCCTTTCATTTGCCGCTGAATGAAATCCGCCAACACCGGCGACTCGCGGAATCTGGGCCGGGCCACGTAACCGTACGGCACTCCGGCGTGATAAACCTCGGCTACCGTACTGTAGCCAAGTTTACCCACGATTGCGTCGCAAGCATTGACCAGGTCCGGGTGATAAAAGTCGGATTGGTAGGGTAAAAGGGCAAGGCGTATCGTCGTTGTCTATTCTAGCACGAACTTTGTCTGGGGCTAAATTGCAGGCAAACGGCAAACTAATCGCCGACGTGAAGGGAGACAGGCGTTGGCGCGTTTTTGGTTTTAGCATACCGTCGCGCCAGTCGCTCCCAGAGGTCAACCAGGGCCAGCCCGGCAAAGACCAGCAGCACGGCGTCGATGGGCAGGCGATAACGAATCAGGGTCCAGGTGAGCAGGTGTGTCCCGGCATAGGTTACCATAAACAGGTAAAGAATTAATGCCTCGGCTGAGAGGGAACGACGAAAGCCAAGCGCCAGCCCATACCCCATAAACGGCAGTAGCAGGCCAAATGAAAAAACCCGCGAGATATTGCTGATGAGGCCGGAATCGGACGAGGGCCAGAATTTAACGTATTCTTGAACTCGGCTCAGGGACAAAACAAGATAACGGACGGGGTCGGCCTTGATCTGAGCCAGGCTGAGTTTGAGCAAGGCCCGGTCCAGATCGGCCTCGTTCAAATTGCGCAACTCCGGGGGGATTAAGTCTTGATACGAGGGGCCGTCGGCGGGCAGGATGGGGATGAAATTGTAGCCGTGGATGGGATGGTTGCCCCAAAAAAAGGCAAAACCGGCGTTGGTATTGAGCAAAACAAAGCTGTTAAACGCCCGGTAGTTGCGCGCCGTCCAGGGCAAAATCAGCAAGACCAACACCGCCGTTGACCCAGCCAAAATCCCCAGCATTCGCATCACCGAACGAGCCTGGTAGCGATAACTGCGCCAGAGCAACCAGATAAACAACACCGGAATAAACAGCAAGAAGACCTGTCGCAACAGCACGGCGACCCCCAACGCCATGCCCAGCCATAACCACAGAAGTTTCGATCCTGTTGGCTGGTCTACCGTAGACTCCTGAACAGGAGAGGCTTGTCCCAATTGTCCGGCCAGGTCAAGCACCCCCAAAATGGCAATGATGTAGAAAGTTTCGGTCATCACGGTGGCAGCGTAATAGACAAAATAGATATAGACGGCAGACAAACCGGCCGCCACCAGCCCGGCTTTTGAGCCGAAGGAGCGCCGGCCCAAACGGTAAACCAACCAGGGCATCAAAAAACCGGCCAGCGCCGCTTGAATCAACCGGGCTGCCAGGGGATGATAGCCAAACAGACCATAAACTGCCGCCAGATAGAGGGTGTAAAGATATGACCAGTGGGCGGTTGGCGCTCCGGCAGGTGTTAGCGGCCACCACGGTTTGGTCACCGTAAATCCCTGGCCGGACAGGACTTGCCGGGCCAGCATATCATAAGACACCTGGTCGAAGGTGCCGGGCAATGCCACTACTTCGTTCCCCAAAAAAAACGCGGCCAGCACCCGCAGTAGCACAGCGATAACGATGATAATCGCAAACCAATAGCGATCCGTCTGCGGGGAATAAGGATAAAGCCTGTTGACAAAACGAGTTTTATTTGACAAATGGGTTCTATTTAACGTCATCCTTGAGTCCCGCTTCCATTGTTGGCCAAACCGGCATAAATTTTATCCCAGGCCGGGTAGATTCTGCGCCAATCATACTTTTGCCGAACCGTCTGGCGTCCCTCCTGGGCAAGTTGTTGGGCCAGGGCCGGTTCCTGGAGCACTCGAATCACGGCCTGGGCGAAATCTGGGACGGTATCGGCTATGAGAATATTTTGTCCGGGCTGGATGTCAATGCCCTCGGCCCCAATGGTGGTCGAGACAATCGGCAGGCCCCAACTCCAGGCATCGAGAATTTTGACCCGCATGCCGCCTCCGGCGTGGAGCGGCACAATAAAAACGGTGGTTTCGGCCAGATACGGGCTAAGATCGGTTACGTAGCCGGTCGCCTCCACGCCTTCACCTGCCAATCCGGCGGGCGGATTTTTGCCAATCACGGTCAGGATGGCCTCGGGAATTTCGGTGCGCACCCGGGGAAAGACCTGTTTGGCAAACCAGAGGATGCCTTCGGCATTGGGCGGCCAGTGCAATCCTCCCAAAAACGTAATCCGCTTCTGGCCAGAAGCGCGGGTCACCGGCTTCACCTGGCCTGGATCGGCACAAATCGGGATGATGGTTGACGGCGCCAAGCCATTGGTTTGGGCTTGGGCCAGCGCCGCCACAGCCTGATAGTCTTCCCCGGTTACCCATACCACGTGGTCAAAACGATGACATACCTCAGCTTCAAAAGCAGCCAGAGCACGCGACTCACGACTCAGAAATAGTTGTTTGAGTGGATTGGCGGTACTTTCCGCCAAACGTTTGGGAATCAGGTAAACGGCATTGTGCTGGTCCAGCAGTAGTTTGGCCTGGGGCAACATTGCTCCGGCAGCCAGGGCGTATTGCGCCATCCACAGTTGGTCGGCGTGAATGGCATCAAATGATTGGGCGCCGACCAACTGCTTCAGTGCATCGATCATTTCTGGGAGTTCATCACGAATAATGAGAAAAGGTTGTTGCGTAAGCAAACCCTGGATCAAAAACTTAAGATCACGGAAACGGCTACGACGCATCGGTACGGCACGAACCGCATGACAAAACTCGGCCAGATGAGCAATGTTCTCCGGGCGATCGGTGTCTCTGACAAAGGTTAATAGAGTCACTTCGTGTTGTTGCGTCAAATGGCGCAATACAAAGTAACTGCGCATTTTAGGCCCGGCGTCGAGGGGATAGGGCAAAACTTGACTCAGAAACAGAATCCGCATGGTAATTGGGCAGACCCCAAGGCTTGGCTGATTCTCTCAAGGTTGATTTGGAAGATGATTTCAGACTTTAACATAGAACCGTGGGAACTCAATGTGAAGATAGTTAGAAAATGGTTAGGAAAAGGAGGGGGTTTCAACGTCCAGACCAAAATTAAAGCGGGCGAGCATATTGTACATCACAATGCCCACGCTGGTGGCCAGATTGAGGCTCCGCACATTTGGATTTTTCATGGGGATGGTAAAACAGGCTTGCGGGTTGGCCTTCAACAACCATTCGGGTAGACCGGCGGTTTCCGGGCCAAACAGAAAATTGTCGCCGGGCCGGGGTTGAATTTGGGTATAGGGCCGGTTGGTTTTGGTGGTTAACAGGTAGGTGTGGGTCATATCGAGTTGTTCATAATAGGCCTGCACATCGGGAATGTGGGTGATTCTCACATATTCCCAATAATCCAACCCGGCTCGCTTGAGATAACGGTCGTTGAGTTTGAAGCCAGGCCGCCCGACAATGACCAGTTGCATGTCGGTGGCGGCACAAAGGCGAGCGATGTTACCCGTGTTCTGGGGGATTTGCGGCTCGATGAGAACAACGTTAAACATAACAGGCCATATTTTACGCAAAGTTGAGGCGTTAGCCAATCAAGGGGGCACGCTGGATGAAGCCCGTTTCACCCGGCCATTGTCAGCGGGGGAGAGATGTGTTAGAATGAATTGACAACCTTAAAGAACGTTAAAGGCGGACCTACCCAATGCTGATCATTGATTATACGTCGGTTGGCTTTCTGGAGAAGTCTGAGAGTAAGAAGGGCAGGTCAGATTCCCTGGCCTGCTCCTGGGCGGATCTGGTCTGGGCGGCAAGCACGGTCGGTCGCCGGCAGCTACAGCACGTTATCCGGCCCGCTACGTATGCCTATTTTGAGCTGATTTGCCGCAGTACCACCGTCTACACTCATTTGCAGGCGGCAGATTACCGACCGGGTTTATGGGGGCTGGCCGATACCCACCTGCGACAATCACCGGCTTACCAGGATTTAGGACCCCTTGAAAAATCTGCCGTCTCCTACTTTTTGGGCTTGACCACGGCCAAGCTGTTTGGGGAAAGATTATTACAGTTACCCTGGTTGCTGCATGTTGACACCTACAGCCAGCACCTCAAGCCAGGCTTCTTGGGAAGGCTGCCAGATTTAGCCGGGTTCAATCAACACCTGGATTGGACGATTATGGAAGTCAGAGGCAGAAGCAATGGGCTGGACTGGCAGGTTATCAAAAAGGCCAATAAGTTGGTCCGCCCGTTGACCCGAATTACCGGCGCTGAACCGGTTCCGCGGGTCGCCGTTTATAGTTATTTTACCAGCGTCACCAAAACTCTCAAGGTTTATCTGGCTGCCCCGTCGATTGAGGACAAAGATGAGAGCGGCAGAAAATTCAACCTTACCCTGGAAACCTATCTGGCCAATTATTACCGCCTGTTTCTTGATTTTCTTGACTCTGAATATGGTGGCGCTTCCTCATGGCTGACCCACGGCAACCGAACTTATCGCGTTAAGCGTATGGCCGAAACTGATATGCAGCTTGGCCTGGATGAACAAATCTATACCCTGCTCAAATCCGGTGAAAAAATATTACCGGAGAAATTGGTGGCTGCCGGGCCAGACGGGCCGTTCTCAGCCGAAACAACCGACGGTAGAATTACGGTGGGAAGCGATGGCATTTATGTTCAATTGGGCGATAGCTGGCGTGACGATAAAATGAGTTTATCTCCCGCCGAGAGGGTGCAATGACCACCGGCCATTGGCTGCTCTACGGAGCCTATGGTTTTACCGGCAAGTTGTTGGCCAGGGAAGCCATTCGGCGGGGGCATCGGCCTGTTTTGGCCGGACGTTCGGCTCAAAAACTCGTCCCCCTGGCCCAACGGCTGGAACTCAATTACGTTGCGCTCGACCTGCAAGATGAAGACAAACTGGCCAAAACCGTGGCCGATTTTGATCTGGTCTTTCACGCCGCCGGTCCCTTTGTTCACACCAGCCGCCCGATGGTGCAGGCCTGCCTGGCGGGAAAAACCCATTACCTGGACATTACCGGCGAGGTGACGGTTTTTGAAGCAAACCTGACTTACGACCGACAGGCGCAGCAACAGGGTATGGCCATTATCTCCGGGGTCGGTTTTGATGTGGTGCCGACCAATTGTCTGGCGACCTACGTGGCCAACCAAGTTACCAAGCCAACCGAATTAAAAATTGGCGTGGTTGCCCTGGCCGGAACAAGCGCCGGAACAACCAAAAGCATGCTGGAACATGTCTCCGGCGGTATTTTGACCCGGCGCAACGGGCAATTGGTATCACATCCGGTAGGCCGGTTTCCCCAACGTGTCCGTTTTGTCGATGGCGAACGGACGGTGTATCCGGTTACCTGGGGGGATGTAACCACGGCGTACCAGAGCACCAGCGTCGAAAATATCACGGCCTATCTGGCCTATCCCCCCTTGATGGCGTCAGTCATTCGCTGGATTGGGCCGTTGAGTATGAGGCTGTTTTCCAGCAAAATTGTTCGACAAGCCGCGCAGAAATTGGTGGAAAAAATCATTCACGGCCCCCCTGAACATACCCGCCATACCGCTCGCTGTCAGCTCTGGGCCTGGGTTGCCAACGAGTCAGGCGACGAAGCCGAGGCCTGGCTGGAAACGCCGGAAGCCTATCACTACACGGCTCTCGCCGGGGTGCGTTGCGTAGAAAAGACGTTAGAATTGCAACCGCAAGGAACCCTGACTCCGGCCCAGGCGTTCGGATCAGAATTCATCCTGGACATTCCCGGCACCCGGCGTTTCGACCAACTTCCCTGGACATCTTTATCCAACAAATCAGCGCTGGATGAGTCTGCCGATTCTCTCACCTGACCAACACGATAAACGTTTGATTATCATTATTTTTCTGGAATCTTTGCACTTGCCGAAATCCGGCTTTTTCCCAGACTCGCAAGGCGCGTTTGTTGAATTCGGCCACGGTCACCCGGAACATCGTCGGGGCAAACGTGCGCGGGGCAAAATCAAGCACAGCCTCGACAAACGTTGCCCCGTTTCCTTGCCCGGTCAAATCCGGTCGAATTCCCAGCCCTATGTCCAATGCCGTAGCCCGGTAGTCGCCGCCGGGCACCTGGGCATCCAGCCCAAAGGAGCAGAAAGCCAGCAACTCGTTCGACTCATTGGTAATGATATAGAAGTTGTTTTGCGGATCTAAAAAGTATTCAATGTCCGCCGCGTCGGGCGGGTCGGCCAGGTTGTAAGGGTGATATGGCGGCTCGTACTGCCAGGCGGTGATTTGGCGAATATCGACTTCAGTTATTGGCCTAAAAATAAAGGGCATAATTTTCTCCTGGGCGCTATTGGCTATTTTCGTATTTTAGCATACACTGTGCCAGAAGCTAAGGATTGAGTATTAAATAACTTCCCCAAATCAAACCGATTTTCGGAGGAATTTATCTCTAAAATGCGGAAGTTGTCCTAAACTTAGTTTAGGCTTAATCCTTAGCCCTAATCATCAGGCGTATGCGCCCATCCCGGCGGTGCGGATGGCGGTCGGCGGTGCCTACGGCGCGAAGCGGTGAGCAATGAACAATGAACAAGTGGTGAATATCCGTCAGGCAACGGAAGAGGATGTTTCGGCGATTGTGGATATTTTGCGGGGACTGGAATGGCTTACTCGTTTCAACTCAGAGACGGCTCTGGAAACTGAGCGGCGAGTTGGGTATCATTTCCAACTCTGCGCCGCCGATGATAGTCACTCGGTCTACGTGGCCGAAAAGGCGAACGGAACGGTAGCCGGTTATACGGCGGTGCACTGGCTACCTTATCTGATGCTGGCTGGCCCCGAAGGGTATGTATCTGAACTATTTATCCGTGACACAGAACGAGGTCAGGGCATCGGCACCAAATTATTGGAAACGGTGAAGAAAGAAGCCAGACAGCGTGGCTGCTCCAGGTTGATGTTGCTCAACATCCGCCAACGGGAGTCGTACCAACGCGGGTTTTACAAAAAGGTGGGTTGGGAAGAACGGCCACAAGCGGCCAATTTTGTTTTGCCTTTAACTTAATCACACTCGCTCCACATCGTGCGAGTAACTCTCACGCACGCCCGCCGGAGTGATTTCGATGAACTCGGCGTTGGCCTGTAATTGTTCAATGGTTGTGGCCCCGCCGTAGCTCAAACCGGAGCGCAACCCGCCGACCAACTGGTAGATAAGTTCCTCGACATTCCCGCGATAGGGCACTACTGCCTCAACCCCTTCCGGCACCACCTTATCCCAATCCTCTTGGCTTTCGGCGCTCTCGTCTTCGCCGGGCGCAACGGCTTTGCGGCCTATCGCCGCCCCCAACGAGGCCATACCCCGCACAATCTTGTTTTTCTGCCCGTTGCGGATAACCGTGGCTCCCGGTGCTTCTTCACAACCGGCAAACAGGCTGCCGATCATCACTGCCGATGCTCCAGCGGCCAGCGCCTTGACCATATCACCGGAGCTGCGGATGCCACCGTCGGCGATAAGGGGAATACGGCGGCCTACCTCGGCCAGACCCTCAACCGCGTCCATAATTGCCGTTAATTGCGGCACGCCAAACCCCGTTACAATCCGGGTGGTGCAGATAGAACCTGGTCCCACGCCCACTTTAATTGCATCGGCTCCGGCCTCGGCTAAATCACGGGCGCCGTCTTTGGAGGCCACGTTGCCGGCCACTATCTGCGCTTTGGGAAACTCACGGCGCAGCTTCTTGATCATTTGCAGACAGTGATCGGCGTGACCGTGGGCAATATCCAGCACCAACAAATCGGCTCCAGCGGCCAGCAAGGCCGCCGCCCGGTCCAAATCATTGGTTTGCACGCCAAGGGCTGCTCCCACCCGTAAACGCCCCCGTTCATCTTTGGTCGCGTTAGGGTGTTGTTCGTGTTTGACAATATCCTGCGCCGTAATCAAACCCACCAGATGTCCCGCCTGGTCGATGATGGGCAATTTTTCCAACCGATGTTTGTGGAGCAAGGTGCGAGCTTCGGCTGGAGAAACGTCGGGCTTGACACTGATAATTTGGTCGGGCGGCGTCATTACCGAACCAACCGGCGCGCTATCATCTGGAGCAAAGAGAATGTCCCGTTGGGTAACCAGGCCGACCAGTTCATCCCTGCCATTGGTGACCACCAATCCTCCCACGTCGTGTTGTTTCATCATTGTCTTGGCCTCGGCAATAGAGGCGGCCTGCGAAATCGAACGGGGATGCTCGACCACAAAGCCCTGGGCGCGCTTGACCTGTTCCACCTGCCGGGCCTGGGCCTCGATGGGCATAAAACGGTGGAGGATGCCAATCCCCCCAACCCGGGCCATTGCAATGGCCATTCTGGCCTCGGTTACGGTATCCATGTTGGCGCTAACAATGGGCAGGCGTAGCTTTATAGTTGGCGTCAGCCAGGAGGAGGTATCAACATCTTGCCGTGATGAAATAGGAGAGCGTTTTGGTACCAGTAACACGTCATCAAACGTCAAACCTTTCGTCGGTCGAATTTTCATAGTATATTCTCCTCACGGTTTATCTCAATTGGTGCTGAGATTGATTTTACCTCACGTCCAACTTTTCGCCAATCTGTGAAAAAAACTCCCCCCAATTTCTTGACTTATTATGTCTATGTTACAATGGGGCGGTCAGGCAATGCCTGTCAAAAATCCAATCAGTGAGGGTTAATGATGGTAGCTAAACGTGAAATTATCTCGACAAAAAGCGCCCCGGCAGCAGTTGGACCTTATTCGCAAGCGGTTCGGGTGGGTGACCTCATTTACACGGCCGGACAAATTGCGCTGGTGCCGGAAACCGGCCAGTTGATTGAAGGCGGCATTGAGGCGCAAACCCGGCAGGTGATGCAGAATTTGGCTGCCGTGTTAGAAGCGGCCGGCAGCGGCCTGGCCAGCGTGGTCAAAACCACCATTTTTGTAACCAACCTGGCCGATTTTGCCACAATCAACCAGGTTTACGGCAGCTTTTTTGCCAGCGCTCCACCGGCTCGTAGTACCGTGCAGGTGGCCGCGTTGCCCCTGGGAGCGAACGTGGAAATTGAAGCCGTGGCGATTGTCAACCGGCCTTGAGGTGCGGTCTGGATAGTGTTTGATTTTTGGCCAAAATCGAAGTATAATGTGACTAATCTGTCAAGTTCGACAAAGTGAGGAGACTATAATATCTTATGCAGGGTTACACCCCATCTGGTAAAAGTGGTTCGGCCAATTCCGAGGATGAAGTAATGAGCATGGCCGAGCTGCTGGATCAAGAAGAAGAAAAATTTCTTCGCGTACTCAAGCCGGGCGACATCATTAAAGGAATTGTGGCTCGCAAAAGTCCCACCGAAATCTTGATTGACGTGGGCGCAAAGTCTGAAGGTATAGTGGATACCAAGGACCTGAACAATTTAACTCCTGAAGAAATTTCCAAAATTAAAGAAGGCGAAAAAGTTCCAGTTTATGTGTTGAGCGTGGAGGGTGAAGAAGATCGGATTAGTCTCTCACTGAGCCAGGCCAGGGTAGAACGAGACTGGGATGAGGCCGAACGTATTTTTGCTGCTGGTGAAACCATCGAGGGCAAGGTGGTTGGCAACAACAAAGGTGGTTTGCTGGTGAATTTTGGCCAGATCCGAGGTTTTGTGCCCGGGTCGCTTTTGATTAACGCGCAATACGGCGGGCCTCACCGCCCCGACCGCTGGAACCAAATGACCGGGGAAATACTCCGGTTGAAGATAATTGAAGTGGAACGTGCACGAAATCGGTTGATTCTGTCCGAGCGAGCCGTTGAAGAGGATATTCGCCAGGAAAAAGCCCAATTTTTGGAAGAGCTAAAGGAGGGCGACACCCGTAAAGGTCGGGTAACCAGTTTGGCGAATTTTGGCGCGTTTGTTGATATTGGCGGTATTGACGGCCTTGTCCATCTTTCTGAGTTATCCTGGACGCGAATCTCCCATCCGCGCGAAGTGCTAAAAGTTGGTGATGAGATTGAAGTTTATGTTCTCAGTGTCGACCACGAACAGCAACGGGTGGCACTGAGTTTAAAACGCCTGGAACCGGAACCCTGGAGCGAAGTTTTTGAACATTATTCGGTTGACCAGATTGTTGATGCCGTTATTACCAAACTTACCGACTTTGGGGCATTTGCCCGTCTCGATGACCGTATCGAGGGTCTCATTCACATCTCCGAAATAACCGAGAAAAATATTACCCATCCCCGCGATGTCTTGGCCGAAGGTCAGGAAGTGAAAGTGCGAATTATTCATATCGATCCCGACCGGCGGCGAATGGGTTTGAGCCTGAAACAGGTGGAAGGCTATGAGGAGTGGCTCACCTACCAGGAAGAAAAAGAAATGGTGGCGGATGAGGAGCGGGCCTCTGAGGCTGATGTGTCTGACCTCGTTGACGAGACCCAGACTGATGAGATTCAAATCGTTGTCGATAACGAGGCCCTCAGCCCTGATGAGGCCCTCAGCCCTGATGAGGCCCTCAGCCCTGATGAGGCCCTCAGCCCTGATGAGGCCCTCAGCCCTGATGAGGCCCTTAATTCTGATGAAGCTCTCAGTTCTGATGAGGCCCCCAGTTCTGATGAAGCCCTCGCTGCTGGTGAGGACCCGGCAGCAGACGATACCGAAACTTAAAGAATTTTTCCTCCCGGCTTTGTCCGCAAAAATCAAGGCCAAAAGCGTGCCTGGAATTGTGCGTTAATGGTAGACAAAGTTTAGGTACCTTCGGCGATGTACCGTGTTGCGTTGCGCTAATCCGTTGCGCAACGCAAATTTGTTTTACTTGTCTGTAGGTTAAGATCCCAAAAAATTTCACTGAGTAACGGGGTGCCTGGCTAGGGGACCAACCAGCTTAACAACGTAACTCCCAAATGCCATATAATATTTGACAATCCCGACCGGGCAAGGTAAATAGTCAGTGAGTATTGGATGAGGATATTTTAAATGTCTGATAAATTTGATAGATTTACCAAACGGGCACGACGGGTGCTAACTCTGGCTCAGGAGGAAGCCCAACGTCTGAACCACAATTACATTGGCACAGAACACCTTTTGTTGGGATTGGTTCGGGAAGAAAACGGGGTGGCTGTCAGAGTTCTCCGTGATCTGGGGGTGGACCCCAGGCAAGTGCGCGAACGTGTGGAACGCACCGTTGGTCGGGGACAGCGAGCCATGTATGGCAAATTAAGCCTGACCCCCCGGACCAAACGCGTCATCGAATTGGCGGTTGATGAGGCGCGGCGTTTGGGGCACCACTACATTGGCACCGAACACCTCTTGCTGGGTCTGGTCAGAGCCGGTGAGGGGGTGGCCGTGGATGTCCTCAAAGGGTTGGGGGTCAGTTTGGACAAGGTTCGCTCGCAGACGGCGCGGGTAATGATGGAAAGTTCTTCCCAACCAGCGTCTGCTTCTAGCCGGGAGTCTGGCAAAAATACTCCCCTGGTTGACCAGTTGGGTACGGACCTCACGGCGTATGCCACCCAGGGAAAGTTGGATCCGGTGGTGGGCCGGCAAATAGAGATCGAACGCGTCATTCAAATTCTGTCTCGGCGCACCAAAAATAATCCGGCGCTCATTGGTGAACCAGGAGTCGGCAAAACCGCCATTGTTGAAGGGTTGGCCCAACGTATTGTCAAAGGCGAAGCCCCCGATACCCTGTTGGGCAAACGGGTGGTCATGCTCGATGTCGGCTCGCTGGTTGCCGGAACGATGTATCGGGGCCAGTTTGAAGAGCGGCTAAAGCGAGTGATAGACGAAATCAAAGAGTCCGGCTCTATTCTATTTATCGACGAGTTACACATGTTGGTGGGCGCCGGTTCGGCGGGTAGTTCTGTTGACGCCGCCAACATTCTGAAACCGGCCCTGGCCCGTGGTGAGTTGCAGTGTATTGGGGCGACCACCCTGGACGAATATCGCAAACACATCGAGGGCGATGCCGCCCTGGAACGACGTTTCCAATCGGTGATGGTAGAAGAGCCGACCATTGAGGAAACCATAGAGATTCTTAAAGGGATTCGGGGCCGCTACGAGGCGCACCATAACCTGGAGATAACCGACGGGGCCCTCTACGCGGCTGCCCATCTGGCTGCTCGCTATGTTACCGACCGTTTTATGCCCGATAAGGCGATTGACCTGATTGACGAAGCTGCTGCCAGAGTGCGGTTATACAAGATACCTTTTTCGGCCGACCTGCAACATCAGCCACTTTCACCAGAAGGCGATGCCTTTCTTGGTGAAGACACGCTGCTGCTGGAGGATCATGATGACCTCAGCCCCTTTGACGAGTCGGCGCTAGACTTTGAACCAGGCGCGGACAAACCCAAGGTCACCGAAGAAGACATTGCTGAAGTAACATCAATGTGGACCGGTATTCCGGTTCGCCAACTGGCTACCGAAGAGAAAGAGCGCCTGCTACAAATGGAAGAGGCGCTGCACAAGCGCATTGTCGGCCAGCACGAAGCCATTGTGGCTATATCCAAGGCGGTGCGCCGGGCGCGGGCCGGTCTTAAAGACCCTCGCCGCCCCATTGGCACCTTTATGTTTTTGGGACCAACCGGCGTGGGCAAGAGTGAGTTAGCCAAAACCCTGGCCGAATTCATGTTCGGGAGTGAAGATGCGCTCATCAAATTGGACATGAGCGAATTTATGGAGCGACACAACGTGGCTCGCCTGGTTGGTTCCCCGCCTGGTTACGTGGGCTACGAAGAAGGCGGCCAACTAACCGAAGCCGTGCGTCGCCGTCCTTACAGTGTTATTTTGTTTGACGAAATTGAAAAAGCCCATCCCGAAGCTTTTAACACCCTCTTGCAGGTGATGGAAGATGGTAATCTAAGTGATGCCAAAGGCAAGAAGGTAGATTTCCGTAACTCCATCCTCATTTTGACTTCTAATGTAGGGGCAGAATTAATCAAACGCGAAACAGGTTTGGGCTTTGGCGTGAAACGCGATGAGGAATTTACCGAAGAGCAAGCCTACCAGAAAATGCGCGCCAAAGTGATGGAAGAGATGGAGCGGATGTTTCGCCCCGAATTCCGCAATCGTCTGGATGGCGTCATCATCTTCCGGGCTTTGACCAGGAAAGAAATTACCGAAATTGTAGATTTGTTATTGGATCAGGTGCGCCAGCGGTTGGTTGAACAAGAGATGGTGCTGGTGACAACCGATGCGGTTAAAGAACTTATTGCCGAAGAAGGTTACGATCCCGATTTTGGCGCTCGCCCCTTGCGCCGGGTCATCCAGAAGCGAGTTGAGGACGCTTTCTCGGAAGGTATTCTGGCCGGTAAGTTTGGCCCCGGCGATACGGTTGAGGCTGACGTGGAAGAGGGCGAGATCATCTTCCGGGTGATTGCCTCGGCCCCAGAAAAGGAAGAAGTAAAACCGGTTCCGGAACCAATGGTTTGAGCCGATTGTTTAATGTAAATAGAAACGGCCCTGCCAGCAGGGCCGTTTTGTTTTGTCTACAAAAAGCGGGCAATGAAGACAATGGAGCTACGCGTGTTTTTTAAGTTGAGTATGAATGGTTTCAATCAAATTGCTGGAGCTAAAAGGTTTGGTTAAGTAAGCATCGGCTCCCATGGCCCTTGCTTTGGTAACCTCTTCTTCCTGACCAATGGCGGTGACAACAATGATGGGAATATGCCAGGTTTCGGGAGTTCCTTTAGCCGCCGCCAGAAATTGGTAGCCATCCATATAGGGCATCGAGATGTCGCAGGTTACCACATCCGGTTTTTGTTCTTGCAACAGGTTCAGCCCTTCCTGCCCGTCAGCAGCTTGCAGGGTGGCAAAACCGGCCTGCTCCAACATTCTGGCCACCAGGCGGCGAATATGTACGGCATCGTCGATGATGAGGACTGTCGGCACCACAGAAATCTATCTTTTCAGTCTATCAAATGAGGCTTTGTTTGGCATCATTATAAGTGGGATGGATAGGAAAAATGCGATCCAGCATAGTCAAACGAAAAACCGTCTGAGCCTGGGATTGAATACCGCTCAGGGCAATGACCCCATCTTTTTCACGCGCCAATCGCAAGCCGGAAACCAACGAAGCTAAACCCGAACTATCAATAAACGGCACTTCTTGCAGGTCGATAATTATCTTGGGCTGCTCTTTTACCAGCAATTTTTGTAAGACGGCCCTGACCTCTGGGCTGGTGGTCGCGTCAAGCCGCCCATTGAGGCGCACCAGGGTTATATCCGCCTCGAGCGCCTGGTATAGAATGTCCATTTCGACCGCCTTTCAGCCTTCGAGACTCTTTAAGGCATTTTCCACACTATCATGAATTTCAAAAACGCGATCAAACATGGTAAGCTCAAATAACAAACGAGCCTGTGATTGAGGCGCAGCCAATTTTAGATTGGCCGATTCACCTCCCAATGTTTTCAACCCAGAAACCAGGGCCGCCAGGCCAGAACTATCAATAAAGGGAACTTCTTGCAGGTCAACAATCACCTGGGTAATTCCCTGTTCTACCAGGTCTCTGAAAGTCTGTTTGGCTTCTTCTGCCGAGCGTGCATTTAAAGCGCCATTGAACGAGACAATGTTCACGTCGGACGAGGATTCTACCAGTTTTGTTGAGATTTCCATGAACTTCCTCCAATTTTTTTGATAGATATCTGGTGTCGCTTCAGTTCATATTGTAATCATGAAAGAACGATGAAGCAATTTGAGTTGGTCTATCTGAAGATGCCGTCCGATAGGTGGGCCAAATCTCACCGATGACAGATTAAGGCCACCTACGTCGGCGGCAGTAACTTTAGCAGGTACCAATGATTGCCTTGCTGAACATCGTGCTCGTAAGATACCACGTCCATTATCTGGCGCACAATGTGCAGACCATAGCCTCCTTCTTCTAACTGAGAGGGGTCGGATTTGGGTGAGGGAATGGTGTTGGGGTCAAAACTCTTGCCGGTGTCGTAGAAATCTAATTGGATGCCGTTATTGAGCAAGGTAATTCGTCCGTTAATGTTCCCATTTTTGTGACCATACGCATGCTTGATGATATTGGTGCAGATTTCCGAAATGGCCAGTTCAATTAAATAAATAAAATCATCGGCGTTGGGGTTAGACGGCAAGGCTGGCAATTCCCGGCAAGCAGCCGTTATTTTTTGGGAAATGTCACCCAGATGTCGAACGTGGGCGGGATAGGAAAAATGCTCGGTTCTGATAATTGTGGAAATATCCTTGGGAGTGCCTCCCTCTGCTTGCGGCAGCATCTTTATAATGAGCAGCGTGGCATCGTCTCGCCCCATCGCGTTGCGCCGGAAATTGGTAATTTCAGCCTGAATCGTTTGTTGTAACGCCTCGGGTGACTCATTGGCCCAGGACTCAATGATATAGGTCAGCCGATTGAGGCCAAAAAGATTGCCATTGGGAGCCTGCGCCTCGGTAATGCCGTCGGTGCAAAGCACCAAGGTATCGCCAGGGTTTAGTTGAATAGTTTTGGTGACTTTACTTTGATAACCAAAGATGCCAATAGGGGGTGAGGTTGCCCGCAATTGCTCGGACGTGCGCGCGTTGGCCCGCCAGAGAATGCCAGGAGTGTGACCGGCGCTGGCGTAATTGAGCGTTCCGGCATAAGTATCAACGGTGGCCACAAACACCGTGGCAAACGAGTCGATCCGGCTCAAATCTTGGTGCAATACATTATTGGCCTGGTCAACGATAGCGTGGGGTGGCTCGCCGCGCATTGCTTCCACCCGGAGCATGGTTCTGGTAACGGAGGTGAGCATTGCCGCCGGAATGCCTTTCCCGGCCACATCGCCGATAACCAGGGTCAGATTCCGGTCGTCCACGGTGATGAAGTCATAGAAATCGCCGCCGACTTCGGAGGCCGGAATCGAAGCAACGGCAATCGATAATCCACCCATCTGGGGCAACTGAGTTGGCAAAAAGCTTTCCTGGATTTCGGCGGCAATTTCTAACTCGCGGCTTAATCGCTCTTCGCTGACGAGCTTTTGGTGGGTCAAGAAATTCCTGATAATTGTTCCAACCTGTTGGGCCAGTGCCGCCAAAAGTTTGACATCGCCAGCGGTAAAGTTTTTGTTGGCCTTGTTGATCAATCCCAGGGCCACTCTGGTGTCTTCCTCGTCCAGAATGGGCAAGGGGGTGGCCAACATATCTTCAACGTAATCTGGGGCATTCGGCCAAATATCTCGACACGATTGGGCCTCATTGCAGAGCACCACTTGGTTGGCCTCGATGAGATTGTTCAATAGCGACTCGTCGTGAATATCATGGGTCATCTCGGCTGAGCAAGTGACACACTCCAGGCCGTCTGATCGCTTTAGCAGGATAAACCCGTTTTCAGTGTCAACAACTTTGCGAATTTCTTGGAGAATTGATTTGAGAGTGGCCATTAAATCCGAGGTTAGGGCCAGGTTTTGCGTGACTCGATACACCAACTCCAGTTGGTCCCAGGCTCCAATCAACTCATCGGTCATATCTTGCAGGGCCATTTCGTCGGTAAGACGCGCCGTCAAGGTTTCTGCCCCCCACTTTAATAGGGGCGTATCCTGTTCGTGGGCATCAAGCACCAACAAATACCCCAACGTCTGATGGCCATGGGCCAGAGGAGTTATGAGAATTTCTTGCCCGGCATAGGTAAGAAAGGTGGGGGTATTGGGCGAGGCCTGCGCCAAAATCTGCGGCCAATCGTGGGGAGGAACGCCGTTAGAGTTGGCCAGCAACTCACCCTGGGGTGACAGGAACAGAATTTCACTGCCGACAATACCGTGCCAACGTTGAATAAAGCTATTGAATAAATCGATCTTCTGAGACGTCACCAATTTGAGCATCTAAACCACTAGGCCCATCCAATGATGCTTTCATTATACCATATTTTTGCCACGGAATGGAGGGATATTGTTACTATTTACCCGGCAACTTACTCGCCTGCAATCAAGGGCAGTTCTTGGGAATTGGGTAACCAGGCTTACCTTGAAGCCCGTGAGAAATTACCACAAGAGCAAGATTGATTATACGTGAGACTGTGCTATAATACACCCCGTTTTTACAACACTTACCGGACAAAAAAGAGGAGAAACTATGCCTTCCCCACTTAATCCAATTCTCTTTCAATTGGGACCGTTTACTATCCGCTGGTACGGGCTACTAATTGTAGCTGGCGCGCTGGCTGCTGCTTACATCGCTACCATCGAAGCCAGACGCCGCAAAGAAGACCCCGAACATGCCTGGAATCTTTTGATCTGGTGTTTAATTTTGGGCATTGTAGGGGCGCGGTTATACCATGTGCTTTCCACACCGGCGGGGTCGAGCCGGGGCTTTTATTACTACTTTGTGGAACATCCCTTTACCACGTTGACCGTTTTTGGCGCGGCTGTTCCTTTTCCTACGGCCTTGCTTATCTGGGAAGGTGGCATCGGTATCTTTGGTGCTATCCTGGGTGGTATTTTAGCCATTCTTATCTATTCCTACCGTAACCACCTAAACGTGTGGCGCTGGCTGGACATTGTGGCTCCCGGGATGTTACTGGCCCAGGCCATCGGTCGGTGGGGGAATTATTTTAACCAGGAACTCTACGGTCCTCAAACTGATCTCCCCTGGGGTCTTTTGATTACCGACGCCAATCAACGCATCGCTCCCTATAACGATTTGACCACCTATCCCCTGGCCACCACCACCTTCCATCCCCTTTTCCTGTACGAGTCGCTATGGAATTTGATTGGCTTTGGGCTGATGATGTGGATAGGCCGCAAATATTATAACAAGCTACTTGATGGCGACATTACCTCCCTGTACTTAATCTGGTATCCCCTGGGACGTTTGCTCATCGAATCCCTGCGGCCCGACGCCTGGACGGCGATGGGCATCGCCGTGGCCCAAATTGTGGGCGTGGTGCTAATATTGGTTGGAGCGGGCCTGGTGTTCGTGCGCCGGCGGGTTCCCCGGTTGGCCACCAACCCCATTACCAACCCGGCCCCCCAGCCACAACGCCGTCGCCCGGCCAGAAAGTAACTTACCAATGCCTTTCTTAAAGCATATTTCAGGAGGTTTAATTAATGCTGACCATATCTATTGAGTACTGCCGGGTTTGAAACTACACCCCCCAGGCCGTGAGCCTATTCAACGAATTGATACAAGACAAAACCCTTGAGAACCAAATCGAGTCCATCAAAATCATTCCTTCCAGTGGGGGTCGATTTGAAGTAATGGTCAATGGAGACCTGATTTATTCCAAATTGAGTACCGGTCGCCATGCTCAGCCCGGCGAAATCCACAAGCTGATCAGGGCCAAGATTTAATGCCGGTTCGAAAATTTCAAGATTAAGGTACCTCCAAGAAAATGATTCGTCAGAAGGCGTAATTTGTATTTTGTGATTGATTTAAATCTTGGTATTGCCTAACCTGGACGAGCCGGAACCAAACAAGTTTCATATCTATAAAATCTCTTACTCAATGTACAGAGATTTTATGGGTTAGGCCCTAATTTATTTCTCCCTGCCTCAATTGGCGGCAGGGAATTTTTTTGGCAACGGTCAAGTTGTGCTATACTAGGGTTTTGCTCGCAAATAATTTCTTACGGGTAATCTGAATCTCAAATTTCTGGGGACACTATTTTTATGGACAGACGTAATATCAGCTTTCTAATAGGTATTCTTCTATTAACCGGCCTCTTAATCTGGATTGTTACCTCCAATCTGGAATATACCTTTCCACCCGAGGTCGAAGGGGCCACAACCCAGCCGGCCACTCCCATCTGGGCCGCTTTACTTTCCTGGCAAGGGGGCCAACAACGCAGTATCAAAGTTCACCAGGGTCTGGATTTGCAGGGTGGCTTGCAAGTGGTTCTGGAAGCCGATCTTCCGGCGGGCCAGGAATTATCAGAAGGAGCAATGGAAGCCGCCCGGATTATCGTCGACAACCGGGTCAATGGTTTGGGAGTGACCGAACCGTTAGTGCAGTTGCAAGGTAACAACCGCATTATCGTTGAATTGCCGGGCATTTCCGACCCGGAACAGGCCATCAGCACCATCCGTGAAACCGGCCTGCTGGAATTTATTGATGGCGGCCTGACCCCAATTCTCGACGGCACAACTGTCAAAACCACTTTTGGTGAAATTGAATCTGCTCCTGAAACACCGGCAGAGGATGAAACATCGGCTGAGGTCCCCGAACCGGAACAGGTCTACGAGACGATCATCACTGGCGGCGACCTGGAACAGGTCAGCAACGCCGGTTTCAATCCCGATCGGCGCGTGGTCGAAATAAATTTCAGCCTCAGACCGGAAGGGGGCCAAAAATTTGCCGACTATACCGGTGCCAATATTGGACGCTTTTTGTGTATTGTGCTGGATAAGGTAGTTATCTCCTGCCCGGTGGTAAACGCCCGGATTGATAGAAATGGCACCATCTCTCTGGGTAACGCCGATCTGACTGAAGGCCAGGCTCTGGCCATCCAATTGCGCTACGGTGCCTTGCCCGTGCCGCTCAAAGTGGTCGAAAGCCGTTCGGTGGGGCCAACGTTAGGGCAGGACTCCGTGCAGCGGAGTATCCGCGCCGGAACCATTGGTTTGATTGTGGTGTTGCTGTTTATGATTATTTACTATCGTTTGCCCGGCTTTATGGCTGCCTTGGCCATGATAGTTTACGGCTTACTCAACTTTGGCCTTTATAAAATCATTCCGGTGACGCTCACCTTGCCCGCTATCACCGGTTTTATCCTCTCGCTGGGCATGGCCGTAGACGCCAATATTTTGGTGTTTGAGCGAATGAAAGAAGAATTGCGGGCGGGCCGTTCTATGGGTAGGGCGATGGAACTTGGTTTTTCGCGGGCCTGGCCATCCATCCGAGACTCGGCGGCGAGTACGTTGATTACCTGCGCCATTCTCTTCTGGTTCGGCTCAAACTTTGGGGCCAGTATTGTCAAGGGGTTTGCCGTTACTCTGGCTTTGGGTGTGGTCACCAACATTTTTACGGCTGTCACCGTAACTCGAACCTTTTTGCGCTTTATGTTGGGCCTATCCGGCGAAAGTTTAAAGGACAATACTTTCTTAATGGGCTTTAGCCTGGGGGTGAGTTCCGCCAGAGTGCCCCCCTGGACCAGAGGTTTGTTTAACATTGTGGATAAGCGGAAATGGTTTTACCTTTTCTCCGTTATTATTATCATTCCCGGCCTGATTGCGATGGGTATTTCTACGGCCCAATTCGGTTCGCTTTTAAAGCCCAGCATCGACTTTGAAGGCGGTTCGTTGATGGAACTGCAATTTGAGCAGCCGGTCACTCCGGCCCAGGTCCGTCCGATTTTTACCAACTTCACCTATGGAGGGACAGATTTTAAGGATACCACGGTTACCATTGCCGAACAGTTGGGCCAGGCCACCATCCTGGTTCGCTCAAAATTCCTATCGGACGAGGCCAAAACCGAGGTTCAGGCGCAACTTCGAGAGCAGTTGGGCAATTTTGAGGAATTGCGCGTTGACTCGGTTGGCCCAACCATTGGCGCCGAGGTGACCCGGGCCGGTACCTATGCGGTGACGGCGGCAGCAATTGCCATCCTGCTTTACCTGGTTTTTGCCTTCCGCTCCGTCCCCAATGCCTTCCGATATGGTGTAGCGGCCGTAATAGCTATACTTCATGACATCCTGGTAACTGCCGGTTTATTTGCCGTTGCCGGGCTGGTGGCAGGGTGGGAGATCGACGCCCTATTCCTTACCGCCATTTTAACCGTCATTGGCTACTCGGTGCACGATACGATAATTGTCTTCGACCGGGTTCGGGAGAATCTACCACGTTACCGGTTGGAAACATTTGCGGTGGTATGTAACCGCAGTGTGCTGGAAACACTCAATCGGAGTCTGATTACCTCGCTAAGTACCATATTTGTGGTGATGGCCATTCTTGTGTTTGGTGGGGCCACAATCAGACAGTTTACCGCCATCATTCTGGTGGGCATTATCAGTGGAACCTACTCTTCCATTTTTAATGCCGTCCCAGTTCTGGTTTCCTGGCGATACCATGAATTTGGCAATTTCTTCCGTCGTTTGATAGGCCGTCCTCCGGTGAGCGCGACAACCTAGAATCAAAATCATCCTGGCAATTTCCGCAAACCTTAGGTCTTGATTATACCACTCTAAAAAGGCTCTCGCCAAGCGCGAGAGCCTTTTTGGTTTGATTGGTCGGCGGGGTCTTTCAAAGTCCCAGGTGTCTCACTTGTTGTTATCTAACAAGGGCAAGCTAAAGGTAAATGTACTGCCTGCGCCAACTTCACTTTGTACCCAAATATCACCGTTATGTGCTTCAATAATCTTTTTGGTGATCGATAATCCCAATCCTGCCCCCTGAGGTACTTTCTCATCGTCCTGTCTACGGTAGAACTTATCAAACACCACGCCCAACTCTTTGGGCGGAATGCCCTTGCCCGTATCATGGACAGACACCTGTACCCGCACCTGGTTGCAGGAGAGGAATATCTCTACCTTGCCCCCTTTGCAATTATATTTGATGGCATTATCAACCAAATTGACCATAACCTGTTTCAAACGATCAGGGTCGGCAGACAGTGGAGGAATAGGGCGCTCAACGTTTAGGGCAAGCGTTAAATTCTTTTTTAGGGCCTGAGGGTAAAACAGGTCAATCACCTCTTGGGCCAATGCGTTGAGGTCTACCATCTGTTTTTCCATTTGAACGCGCCCGGTTTCGATTTTGGTTAGGTCAAGAAAATCATTGACCATTTGCGACATGCGCGTCGCTTCAGAGTTAATCAACTCCAATCCTGCCCGCAATTCTTTGCTGTCAATATCGGGATTGGCCAACATCACCTGGCTAGAGCCAACAATCGAACACATGGGCGACTGCAACTCGTTAAACACCATATCCAGACGATCCCTTTGTTCGATAAACCGGGCATTTTCAATAGCTGCCGCAGCTTGCGCCGCCAGGGTATTCATAGTGTGAATATCATCACCCGTGAAACCTGAATTACTGTGTTTGTTAAAAACTTCAATAACCCCGATAGTTTTCTCTTTGGCAATGAGGGGCACGCCTAAAACGCTCCGCACTTCCAGGTGGGGCAAAGCCTCAATTTCGCTAAAACGACGTTTTTCCTGCTGAATATCATTGATCACCAGAGTTTCGCTGTTTTTGACAATCCAACCGGCCATGCTCTCTTCAAAAGATACATGGCTTGGTTCAATCTGGTTGGCTGCCGCCCCCGAGGTCATCTCAAAGTAAAAATCACCCTCTTGCCTGGCCAACAATAGAACAAAGCCTGCCCCGGTATCGGTTAATTGGGTGGCCACCTCGATGATGGACGACAAAAGGGTGTTCAGGTTAAGCGTGGAATTAAAAGCCCGGCTGACCTCCAGCATCATTTCCAGGCGAGCTACCTGAACTTCGGGGGATTGTATATTGATATCAATCATATCTTTAACGATTAACCCATTTTCGCGCTTTTTTCCTAACATTGGATTACCCCCTACGGTAGCTTTTTAAATTGCGGAGTGAGCAGGAAAAGTTTGAGGTTTAAAATGCATGAAAATTTTATCATTGGCTCGTTTGGCTGACAAGAGGGCAATGAGTCCTAGCTAAAACGTCCTATAGACTTGCCTGCGCATCCAGACACGCTATTTTTAAATGAGAGTATTCGGTAATTGATTTCAATGTAAGGGCGAGGCAACTCGGATTTAGGGCTGTCTTGGAAAGATGGGTTGATTTCCGAGTTGCCTCGCCCCTATTTTAACCGACGAAGCAAAGCCATATCATCCCGTTTGTCGCTCTTTCTAAATCTGATAGTTTTTGAGAGTTTATCTATGCTAGAATACGTTTAACTTCAACGAGGAATCCCTAATTTCTATGGGGATTCCTTGCATTTTACGGGTCGGGCTGACTTAAACGTGGTTATGCCCAACTGCACTGGAGGCAACTGGCGGCCCGATGAAGTGAGAAATTCAGGAGGCGAACTGTGAGTGAGGCCAGTCCTCTGGCGGGTTTTTACAAGTTAGCGCAAACTGAGCGCCAGCAAAAATTGGCCCACTATGTCGATCTGAGTGATGACGACCTGGCGGTGCTGGAAGCCGGTCTTTTGCCCGAGCAGGCCGAGGTGATGATTGAGAATGTGGTGGGCCGATACGTGTTGCCGTTGGGCGTCGCCACCAATTTTCTCATTAACGGGCGTGAGGTAATTGTACCGATGGTGGTAGAGGAGCCTAGCGTGGTGGCCGGGGCGAGTTACGCCGCCAAGGTCGTTCGCGCTGGCGGCGGTTTCCAAACCAGCAGTAGCGACCCGGTGATGATTGGCCAGATTCAGGTGCTTGATCTGACCGATTTAGATGAGGCCGTGGCTAAATTAAAAACTGCCGAGTTGGATTTACTGGAGAGAGCCAGCCAAGCCGATCCTATGATCCAAAAACTGGGTGGCGGGGCCACAGGCATCGAGTATCGACCTTTGCCGGAGACGCCGGCCGGTCCGATGCTCATTGTTCACCTTCTGTACGATTGCCGTGACGCGATGGGGGCCAATGTGGTCAATACCGCCGTTGAAACCCTGGCCCCCCGTATCGAGCAAATTACCGGCGGGCGCGTTAATTTGAGAATACTCTCTAATCTGGCCGATCGCCGTATCGCCCGCGCCGAGTGTCTTGTTCCGGTAGAACAGCTCGCGCGAGGTGGTTTGCCCGGAAACGAGGTGGCCCGCTCCATTTTTGAAGCCTGGGCGTTTGCCGCCGCCGACCCCTACCGGGCGGCAACTCACAACAAGGGCGTGATGAATGGGATCGATGCTGTCGCCATCGCCACCGGCAACGATTGGCGGGCCATTGAGGCCGGTGCGCATACATACGCGGCGCGGAATGGTCGTTCTACCAGTCTAACCGAATGGTCGTTGGTAACTGAGAATAGCACGCCTACCCATTTGCGGGGTATTTTGGAAATGCCGATGGCCGTGGGCACGGTGGGAGGCGCAACTAAAGCGCATCCTATTGCTCGGGTGTCGATGAAGATATTGGGCCAGCCCAAGGCTACTACCCTGGCCGAGATCATGGTTGCGGTGGGTCTGGCCCAAAACCTGGCCGCCATCTGGGCCCTGGCCACCGAAGGTATCCAACGCGGCCACATGCGCCTGCACGCCCGGCAAATTGCTCTGTCTGCCGGGGCGCAGGGACCGCAGGTGCAAAAAATTGCCAACCAACTGGTGACCGAAGGAAAGATCAACCTCGAGCGGGCCAGAGAATTGGTGACAGGAAGTAGAGAATAGGATGCAGAGTACGTCCTGCGCAACACGAAATACATTATTGTAGGTTACCGGTTAGAGAAACTTATGTCATTGATGAAACCAATCAACGACACCGGCATTGTCGGTTACGGAAGTTATATTCCCCGCTACCGTTTGCCCGCCACCGAAGTGGCGCGAGTGTGGACCGATGGGACGGGAGGAACACCCATTACCGAAAAAGCCGTGCCCGGCCCGGATGAAGATACGATGACTATCGGGCTGGAAGCCGCCCGAAACGCCCTGGCCCGAGCGCAAATTGACCCGCAAGACATTGGCGCGGTCTGGGTGGGTAGTGAGAGCCACCCCTATGCGGTCAAACCCACCAGCACCATCATCGCCGAGGCTCTGGGGGTGACCCCTTACACCGAAGCTGCCGACTGGCAGTTTGCTTGCAAAGCCGGGTCGGAAACGGTGCAAGCTGCCGTTGGTTTTGTAGGGAGCGGTATGGTGCGTTACGCTTTGGGGATTGGGGCCGACACGGCCCAGGGCCGTCCTGGCGACGCGTTGGAATACACGGCTGCTGCTGGCGGCGCTGCTTTCATTATCGGCCCGGCGACAGAAAGTCTGGCTATATTTGAGGCCAGCCTTTCTTATGTAACCGATACCCCCGACTTCTGGCGACGCCCGGCCACTCACTATCCCAGTCACGGCCAGCGTTTCACCGGCGAACCGGCGTATTTTCATCATGTCACGTCGGCCGGCCAGACCTTGATGAATGAGTTGGGTTACACGGCCAAAGATTTTAACTATGTGGTTCTGCACCAGCCCAACAAAAAGTTTCCGGAGCGGGCCGCCAAGATGTTGGGGTTTGCCCAGGAACAGTGGGTCACCGGCTTGCTCTCGCCGACGGTGGGGAACACTTACGCCGGAGCCAGTTTGCTGGGCTTGACCGCCATTTTGGATGTGGCCCGGCCCGGCAACAAGGTTTTGTGCGTGTCCTTTGGTTCGGGGGCGGGCAGCGATGCCTTTGCCATCAATATCACCACGGCCATCACCCACAAACAGAAACTGGCTCCTACCACCCAGGATTACATGAACCGCCGCACCGAAATTGATTACGCCACTTACGTGCGCTATCGCAAGAAATTGCAAATGCATTGAACCTCAGAGTCTTTGGGAGAAACTTTTGCGCGACGTATCGATTATTGGAATTGGACAGACTCCCGTGGGCGAGCATTGGGAGCGCAGTCTGCGTCACCTGGCGTTTGACGCCTTATCGGCGGCCATGCGCGACGCCGGGGTGGAGCGGGCCGACGCCCTCTGTGTGGGCAATATGCTCTCCGGTGAAATCTCAGGCCAGGCCCATCTGGGTGCGCTGATTGCGGATTTTGCCGGTCTGCGCGGCATCGAGGCCGTTAAGGTCGAAGCCGCCTGCGCCAGCGCCGCCGCCGCCTTTCGCCAGGCTTATATTGGTGTGGCCAGCGGTTTGCAGAACATCGTCATTGCCCTGGGCGTTGAGAAAATGACCGATGACGTTGGTAGCAGATTAACAGCCGGGTTGGCCTCGGCGGCGGACGCCGATTATGAGGTTATTCACGGGGTCAGTTTTGTGGCCCTGAATGCCCTGATCATGCGGCGCTATATGCACGAGTATAAAGTAACTCACGAGGATTTTGCCGGTTTTGCGGTCAATGCGCACGCCAACGGCGCGGGCAATCCCAACGCTATGTTCCAGCGCCCCATTAGCAAAGAAGCATTTTTGCGTTCCAGCATGGTGGCCGATCCTATTGGCTTGCTCGATGCCAGCCCGATGGCCGATGGCGCTGCTGCCGTTATTCTCTGCCCCACGGAGCAGGCTCGCGAGTTTACCGACGATGCCGTGCGCATTAAGGCCAGCGCCCTGGCCACCGATAGTCTGAGCATTCACGACCGGTGCGATCCGTTGTGGCTTCAGGCCGCCGAAGATTCGGCCAAACAGGCGTATCGCCAGGCCAGGGTTGGCCCGGAGGATCTTGACTTTTTTGAACTACACGACGCTTTTACGGTGATGTCGGCTTTAAGCCTGGAAGCCAGCGGTTTTGCGGAACGCGGTAAGGGCACCTGGTTGGCCCGCGACGGCCAGATTGGACTTGACGGCAAGATTCCGATCACCACCCGGGGTGGATTGAAAGCTCGCGGGCACCCGGTTGGTGCAACCGGGTTGTATCAAATTGTCGAGGCCGTGCAGCAATTACGCGGCGAGGCCGGAGATAATCAAATCGCCAATGCCCGGCTGGGTATGACCCAAAATATCGGCGGCAGCGGAGCCACGATTGTGACCCATATTTTTGAGAGAGTAGATTCGTAAAACTGAACTGTGAAGCCTGAGCCTGAACACTGGGGAGTTCCAAAATATAAATCATCCCAAAACGTACAACGTATTTCGTATAGTGTAATTTCGTAATACAGATTTTGGGACAATTGTTTTTTGAAACTGCCTTACGCTTTAGCAGCGCGATTTATGCGGTATTTTTATCGAATTGTCTTATTACCCAATTAACTTTGGAGGTTTTCAGAAATGAGTACAGAAATTGCTCGACATTGGCGTCTAAATGCCCAACGATATAAATTGGTGGGCGAGGTTTGCCCTAACTGTCAGGGTAAAATCTTCCCCCCACGCGACGTGTGCCCCCATTGCGCCCAGGAGGCAAGCCAGCCCCCTTTTCAATTCAGCGGGCGGGGCGAGGTTTACTCGTACACCACCGTCCATAATCCGCCCGAAGGTTATGAGGAAGGCGCGCCTTATACAGTGGCCTTGGTCAAATTGGAAGAAGGTCCGTTGATCACGGCCCAACTTACCGACGTGGCCAACAGTGCGGTTGAAATTGGTATGCCGGTTGAAATGACCACCCGTAAGCTCTATACCCAGGGCGAAGAGGGTCTGATTATCTATGGTTACAAGTTCCGCCCGCAGTTAGCCAGGGCGTAAACGCCAATTCAACAAAAGAAAAATGGTTTCTACTTGCCGCCTGACCCAACTGGAGAAAGAGCTACGGGGCAACGTTTTAGGACGTGTTAGCCTTATTTTTCTTTCTCTGCTTATCCTCACCAGGAGGTGCTGGCGGTGGATGGGTTAGACTGATTGTCTGTCTTTGGTTACTAAAACCCGCCAGTGAACACTTGCTGGTGGGTTTTTTATTTTTTGACTAAAAGAGGAAGCAACCAAAAAATGACCGAATTCGACGAAACCCTGTGGTCGGAGCGAGAGTATGCTCAAGAATATCGGGACCATGCCGACCACTACATTCAGGAGCGAGATATGCTTTTTAAAGTGCTCGTTTCTTTTTATCGGCAATTCATTGGGATTGGACAGGCCAAACGCATGCTCGACCTGGGTTGTGGCGACGGTGCTATCGCCAACCAGATTTTGCGGGTGGATGACTCGGTCAACCTGACCTTGATGGACGGTTCCAAAGACATGCTCGATGCGGCCCGGCTACGTTTTTGGCAATTTCCCAAACTGCAGTATGTGCTGGCAACATTTGAGGCGCTGATTGGCAGGGAGAATAGTCTACCCACATTTGATTTCATTGCTTCGGCGTTTGCCATTCACCATTTGTCGTGGTCATCGAAGATAGGATTATTTGAGCAAATCTACGCATATCTGAATGAGGGCGGGGCATTTTTGAATATCGATACTGTGTTCCCCAATAACCCATCATACACGGATTGGTATTACGAGTTTTGGCGGGAGTGGATTATCGACCGGCAAACAAGATTGGAGTTAAAGGAAGCTTTTGACCATGTCCCCAATCGGGCCAGGACCAATCCCGAAAATAAGCTCGACCCCCTGCAAAATCAGTTGGACGCCTTGACCCGTATCGGGTTCAAAGATGTAGAATGTCACTATAAGCTGGGGATTTTTGCGATTTTTGGGGGGAGAAAATAGAACTTTCACTCCTGCCCATTCAGCGGTATCTGAAAGCCAAATGTACTGCCCACGCCTACCTCGCTGTGGGCGAACACCTCGCCGTGATGGGCATGGGCCACATATTGGACCAGGGACAACCCCAACCCCAACCCTTCGACGCCGCGCAACACTGGATCAGACATCTGGGCAAATTCTTCCCATAGCGTCGGCAGTTTGTCGGCGGGGATACCAATGCCGGTGTCTTGCACCTCAAAGCGCAAGGCATCATCCTGAATCCGGCAGCGAATCCAGATTTGACCGCCTTGGGGGGTAAATTTAATGGCATTATGCATCAGGTGATGAAGGGCATCAATCAACCGTTCCGGGTCGCCGGATACTGGTGGTAAATGGGGAGGAAGGTCAAGATGGAGGGCAATCTGTTTTTTGTCGGCGGCGGGTTTGTTGATAAACAACGCCCCCTCAACGATGGCGGCTACCTTAACCTGGGTGAGGTCGAGTTCGCCGCGTTTGCTGAGGAAGGTGGCAAAGTTGACCAGGTTGTCGATCATCTGTTTGGCAGATTGGATATTGGATTTGAGTTGGGCCAGTTGTTCGCGTTGGTCGGGCACCAGGTGACTCAGTCCCTGCCGCTCAATCAGTTGCATGGAAAAGTCGATATTAATGAGCGGGCTGCGCAGTTCGTGGGTAATCATACCAATGAAGGCTGATTTCAAATTGTCCAGTTCTTTCAATTGGCTGTTCACTTGGTCCAATGCCTGGTAAGCCTGTTTGAGGTCTTTATTGAGTTTGACCAAATCTTGCACCAGGCGGGCATTTTGCAGGGCCACGGCGGTCTGATCGGCCAGAGTGCTCAGCAGAGTCAGGTCACTGTCAAAATAGGGTCGGCGAGACGTTTTGGGGCCTAACGCCAACAGGCCAATCCATTCATCCTTGGCGTGGATGGGAACGCAGACTTCCATCTCGAGACCGTCCAGCCAACTTCGCTCGGCCGGGAGTATCTGGGCAAAGCGAGGCAACATATCTAAATCGTATTGAGTTAAAAGGCGCCGTTCCTGTCCCAGATAAGTGGCGACCAGTCCATTCGTTTGTAAATCACCTTGAGGATTAAGATTTGACTGTTTTCGGCCATGATGTTTGACCGCCTGTAGATGATAACAATCCTGACCATCACTATCTTTTTGCGGGTGCACCAAAAAAAGGGTACCGTGCTGAATACCCATGGCCCGCCGGATCATGCGCAATATCACCACTGCCAGTCGATTTAAACTGAGAATGTTGCTGATACTGGCGCTGTATTCTCTAATCAACAAGTTGGGATCGTAACTGCGTCCCAGGATGAGGCGGTCAACGCCACGCTGTACCAGATTGAGCAGGGGATTAAAGAGAACGGCCAGCACCAGAGCCGTTACCAGTGTGGACACCAACGGGTCATAGTTTAGCACCAGAATTTCCTGAAAGACGTATTGCATTGAGATGAAGCCAAGCAGGTAGAAGATGAGAGTCAAAAAGGTGATGATGAGATAGCTCAAGATATAGCGCATCATCTGGCTCATATCAAGGAGATGATGCACCACCACCGCGTAGACCATAATCAGCACCGCGGCCAGGCGGACGGTACTCCCCACCAGGCCATGCCCGGCAAAAAACAATCCATCGGCCACCACCAGCAGGCACAATCCCAATAACCAGTATTTGAGTCGATTGCGGTGCCAGGGGCCTGGCGCTGGTCGATATGAGCGCAGGGTTAGCAGCGCGACTCCACCGATGAAGACCATCCAGCCGATGATTAAGATGCTAAGCGCCGGATGTCGATATTGAACGTCCCACCGGCCCAGGCGGAAGTCGGACGGTATCACTACCAACAAGACCCCCTGTAACAGCAATACGCCAACCATCAAGGCGATGCCAAGTCGCCACCAGTCCTGGTCGGTTTGCTGTAAACGTAAGAAGGCCCGGCTTAAATGAAAATAAAGAAAGGCCAAGAGCAGGACGAGTTGAATGGGCAATAAGGCCAAAAGGCCTTCAAGGAGGACCAGTGCACTCAGCAGTTGCCAGAGGGCATACAGCAACTCGCTTCCCGCCGCAACCGTCACAAAGAGCAGTAACAGCCGAATGGTGTGGTCACGAAAACCTCGGCGGACAGCTACCGCGCCGGCTATAAGCAGGTACAGCAAGCTGATGGCAACTAACACAAGAGAGGGGATAAAGCGTGTCATTTTGGTTGCTGTGCTTACATTGGTTTTTTTATTATACCAAATAATTGGCTTACATGTGATAGGACAAAGGTTGCAGCAGGTCACGCTGGCAGGAGGATGATGGGTTGGCGTTGAGAACGGTCACATTATTAGCAAATTTCATTTTAAGAACGTAACCGACCATCCTTTCAGGATACGCTCGACTTGCGCCTGAAGCTGTTCGAAATGGGCGTAACCGGCCTTGTAAGCAGGCACACTTTTAGCCAGATGAGTAATTTTGGCAAAACCGTGGTCGGGCAGGTTACGGGCATTGACCAGGCATTCCATCAAGGCCAGCCCGGTTTGGGCTTTGGAGAGCGGCTGCCACACCCCCTCAGAATCCGGCTGATAGCGGGGAAAGATAATTAATTTTAGGGGAGGTTCGCTCAACCTGTTGGCAGGATTCAAAACGGTGGGCGCAATCAGGTCGGCATGAGGGCTGCTGAGGATATCGTTCGGGTATTTGTCAAAGTCAATCAGGTTTTGCAAAACCTTTCGGGATGGTTTTTTGAGGTTGAGGGGGCGGGTGAAAGTTTGGATGATACTCAGACTATCGGCCACAAAAACCAGTTCGTCGGTTAAATAATCCAGGCCCTTGCCAACCAGCCAGGCGGTGAAGGTGGTTTTGCCCGCGCTCATTGGGCCGGGCAGCATGACGCCTTTGTTTTGCCAGGCCAGCCCGCCCGCGTGAAATAGTAGCCCGCCGCAACTCCACCCGGCCAACTCACGGCAGGTTTCGCCCAATAACAATTCGGCCAAAATTGCCTCGTCCTCCCCCGCGTAGAGCAAAGTGTCTTCTCGATACAAGTTCAACTGCCCCGGCCAGTCGCCCGGCTCCAGGCGGTAAGTGACATGGGGCGCAATATCGCCTTCGGCAGGCGCATGGCGATACAAAAAGTCAACCAGCCAGGCCGCCCGGCTGCCGTGGTAAACGACGGCCACGCTGCTGCTGCCAAAGGTGACAAAACGGGTCTGGCCGGTGTTTTTATTCAAACTCAATGGCCCCATGTGCGGCAAATTGTTGCAAGGTGGCTTCTACGTCGGCGGCAATGGCGCTGGCGGCAGCGGGGAATGCCTGGCGCAACAGGGCGGTGATCTCTTTTACCGTGCGTTGGCCGTCGCACAGGTGCCAGATGAGGGAGGCAGTGGGGTTGCAGTAAAAAATCTTGGTTTGGCCGGGGTGATACAACAGCAATTCGCCGTCCATCAGTTCCAGCCGGTAATCCGGTTTGGGGCGGGGTTTTTGTGATAAAAGCATAAGGCTTTTCCAAGAATTAAATTAGTCAAGTATGCATAACAGATGAAGCCTGCAATATTCAACAATGGCAAATAGGTAGAAAAGCTTAAGCAACTCCCCAAAGTGGCTTACAATTGAATGGGCTTTTTGGATTCAATGAGTCTAATTTTGACCAATTCTCTTTTTGGAGTTGCCTAACCACCTCACTTGCTTAACCTGCTGCCACAGCAGTTGCGCGCTCCAGCCCATAATACGCAGCGGATGGCGCAGCCAGCGACACCAAAATACAGGGCGGATGCTGCCCAATCCATAATACAATCGCAGCCACCACTCCGACGGGAAAAACGTGTCCAGCAACAGACGCCGGTATCCTTTGGGCCGTTGGCTGGACAGCGAGGCGTTGGGCCAACCCCGAAACGGCTTGCCTAAACCCTGCGGGACGCGGCCTGGTTTTAGGGCGGCGCGGTTCAAGAGGGTGTCAGAGAGGGGGGTCATGGTGTGCAGCAACGATAACGTATTGAGAACAAGCGGGTAACGCGTTTGCAGGCGGGGCCAGTCAATCTCGGTAGCATAACGTTCGGCCAGGCTAACGATGTCGGCCAGCCAGATGAGGCGCGGCGTGGCAAACAGGGCGTTGACCACAGTGCCGTGCTGGCACAAATGCCACAACATCTCCTCGTCGCCCAGGGTATAAGCTGCTGACCCATCGCCGGGCAAGCAAAAAGCGCGCAGGGGCGTGGTCAAATCGTCCAGTTCCATCGAGAACGGCGAAGGGGTATTGAACAGGTTGTGGTGAACTTCCACGCTGATCAAAATCCCGCCAGTGAAGCGGGTGGCCGCGGCCAGGTGTTTGCCGGGGAGAACATCACCGGGAGGTAAAGGAGCGTGAAAGCCCAAGTCGGCCAGCAAGCTTTGGGCCTGAATCGCTTTGGCCTTTGGCACCAACAGGTCAATATCGCTAAACGGGCGCAGGCCGGATTCTGGATAGACCAGATGAGCCAGGGCCGCGCCCTTGAGCACCAACGCCGGAATACCGGCGGCTTGATAAACAGCCAGAAGGTCGGCCAGAACCGCTGCGCGAATTTGGTTCGCATGACGGTGGCGCAGGTAGAGGCCCAGCAACTTCCGTTTGACGGCTTGCGGCAGCGGCACGCCTGCCCTGGTCAAATGCACATAAAGTAGAGGGGCCACGCCCTCTGCCTCGGCCCGGGTTGGCACACCGTCCCATTCTTCCAATTGCGCTGCGGCCCAGGCCAGCAGGTGGTAATGGTGATCGGCGCATTTGGCCCGAGCAGCCAGGGCCATTAAACGATACATGGCAAAACGATGAACGCTTGATCCTTAACAAGCTGTAGAGCCAGTAAAAGACCCCCGACTGGTGGTAGCCGGTCCATACTGGGCCTGATCGACAAAGCTGAATACCAGATTAAACGTTGCATCAAATTCGGTGTACAGGTCCCCAAAATTAGCTACGCCTGAACCATCAGTAGTGGCAGTAGAGGGGCCAGGAACGGAATCCGGGCCAGAGAGTTTTTGAGGTGTCATCCGCAACTCTGCCCCGGCTATCGGGGGAGAAACTGTGGCAACAATACCCTCGACCCAACATGCGGGGCCTGAACCAGGCTCGGTTGTAGTATCGGCCTGGATGGCATAGGCCGATACCTGGGCGTGGGCCGGCAGCAATCCCACCTCAACTATCGGTTTGATCCAATTACCGGACAAAAGGGCTGAAGTTGTTACTGCGCCGCCGGTAGCGGCCAAAACCTTTAACAATTGTCGCCGAGAATTTACCGCCTTTTCCTGCACAGATATTTCTGGCTCTGCTTTGTTTTGGGTAACTAATTGTCCCATAGGGTAGAACCTTTCTCCTCACCAACTTGGTTGATTTATGCAATTATGCCCGCAGTATATCACCTATCCAGATAGAAAACAAACTTATGGGGGGTAATTTGTGGTGCCGGGTTTCTGAAATGATTTAACTAAACCTTTTGCCTTTGTTTTCCTGGCAAGACAGGGTAAAATAATCATGAATCTTTCGGATAACGAGTTTGCATGGGTCATTGGGTAAAAAAATTTACGCTTCTAATATTATTCTCAACCTTCTGCCTTCTCGCCTTCACCCCTCCTCACCAAACCGATCCCGGGCACAAGCGGGCCAAAACCCAAGCCCGCCCGGTCTTAAGCGGGCCAACCGTGTCGCACGGTACCGGGCATTTTCTCATTCATTACACCCGGCAAGGCGAAGACGCCGTTTCGCCCCTGGACGATGACCATGACGGCCTGCCCGATTTTGTGCAGGCGGTGGCGGAAGCCCTGGAATTCTCCTGGCAGCAAGAAGTCGAGCAGCAAGGCTGGCGTTTGCCCCTGCCCGATAAAGGCGAAGGTGGCGACTCTCGCTTTGATGTTTACCTGCAAAACCATAATGATTTGTTTGGTTATGTGGAAACGTATGGAGGGTACGTAGGCGATAATCCTGCCACCATCGCCTCAGAGACGAATTCGGCCTATGGCTACCTGAGTCTCGACAATGACTACCAACTCGATGACCTCGGCGACCTGTCGCCCCTCGAGGCGATGCAGACCACCGTTGCCCACGAACTGCACCACGCTATCCAGGCCGCCTATGACGACATCGACCCCTACGAATGGCTTTACGAGGCCAGCGCCGTGTGGGTTGAAGATGAGGTCTATCCTCATATCGGCGATGCCAGGAGTTATTTGCTTGACTACATGGCCGCCCCCGATTTGTGTCCTCTCAGCGTCGGGCGCGATGACCAGGATGTCCGCTGGTATGGCGGCTGGATATTGCTGCGCTACATTGCCGAGCATCACGGCGGCGCGCAAACCATCCAGCGGCTCTGGGAACAAATGGCCGTCCAGGATGGTCTACCAGCTCTGGAGGCCACCCTGGCCGAACAGGGTACCACCTTGACCGAGGTCCTGGTCAATTTTGCCATTGCCAATCTGACCAAATCAAATTGCCCCACCAACACGCCCTACTGCTACAGCCACGGCAACGATTATTTGCGCCCCTATGTAGAGGGAACGGTTCGGGTCGATGCGGGCGAGATGGACACCCTTATCCCCAAGGATGGGGTGCAACAATATGGCGCAGATTACGTTCGGTTGAAAAGTGACGGGCCGATTTTGGTGGATTTTCGGGGTTCAGAAAAAGCTCAGTGGCAAGTGCGGCTGGTTGGTTTAGATAATGGATTGGCAACGGTAATGCCTCTGGTCGTTAGCGGCCCTACCCTCATCGATGTATCGAAGTTTGACCGGCTCTACCTGGTAATCGTCAACACCACGCCGGTTGAAGCCGAGACTGATTGTTGCTTTTCCAATTACACCCTCGCTCTGGCCGACGCCAATGCCTTTCAGTTGATCACCTCCCCACCTGTTCCCGACGATCCCCAGCCCTACATCCCCCCTATCTATCACGAGCCAGGGGCTTATCTACTGGACGAAGGTACTCTCCTGGATGCCGACGAGGTGCCCTTCTCCCCCCTCTCCGCCGGTTATTTGCCACCTGATTACACCCTGACCCATCTGTTCAGCCATGCCCTACCCGACCTGGGAGAATTTGCGTCGGATTATGCGCCAGGCGGCGAGCCGATCATTACCCTGGAATATGGCGGTTCTGATTCCGACACTTATCTTTTGATCTATCAGAGTCCTTCGCCTTACCCAAGCGTAACCGAATGGGTCGAAGCCCAAGGATATTCCAAGAATGATGTACGGTTGGTCAATAACAAACCGATCTACCTGCTGGACCTCAGCGACGAGATGGGGCCGTTTAGTACGGCCACCTTTGTTCACCACAACCTGTTCATTGTGATTGACGGCACGTTTGATTGGCTTGAATTGCAGCAGGTGGTTGCCGGTTTTTTGGCAAATAATCCCTAACAGAGAAGGGTCAGCACCTTGTTGACAGTTTTAGGGTCAGCACCTTGTTGACACATTTAGCTTAGCAAGGGTCAGCACCTTGTT
>JAFGNV010000142.1 GCA_016926805.1 Anaerolineae bacterium | reverse complement strand
TTTACCCTGTAAATCTTGTTAATCCTGTCTATTTTTTGGATGATTTCACAGCTATTTTAGGTCACCACGATTAAGTGCTGAGCTACCGCAAACCCTAAACCTGGGTATTTTTAAGTATTTGTCGGGGGCAGGGGATTATGCTACTATTTACTTTACGCCTCTTGGGAGTTAACATCAAAGCGATGGCGATGAAAAGAAAACTGCGGGGCCTCAAACGGACGGCCATTCAACTGGATTTTAACCTCTACCGGATTGACGTGCCTATCCACGGCCTGGCCGATGCTGAGCTGAGTGTCATTGACATCTGGCCCGAAGGGGTCAGCCGAACCGTGATGTTTGTTCATGGTTATGCCGGTTGTGCCGAAACCTGGGAGCACCAGATTAACTACTTCTCCCGATCTTATCGCGTGATTGCCCCGGATTTGCGGGGACACGGCCAGAGTGATGCCCCACTGACCCAATACACCATGCCGGAACTGGTGGCTGATATCGATGCCATTACCGCAGAACTTGACCTTCCGGGCAGGTTTGTTCTGGTTGGTCATTCTTTTGGCGGCTCGATCTGCGTGGAATATGCCAATGCTCATCCCGAACGGCTGGAGAAGCTGGTTTTAATTTCCACAGCCGGTGAATATCCCTTGCCCTGGCGAGCCTCACTGGCCTATCGTATCCCCTCGGCCCTGTTTCGCCCCTTTTGGCGATTCCGGCCTCGTTGGAACGCCGAAATTCATGTGATGAAACGGATGATGTTGAACAATATGCGTCGCTGGCAGGGCTGGCCCTTGTTGCGTAACCTCACCACGCCCACCCTCATTATCACTGGCGAGCGCGACCACTATTTTCCGCGTTACGTTTTTGATGATGTGGGTAAGATGGTGCCGGGTGCCGAAGTTCACGATGTCGGCTCGGCCAAACACAAGGTGCAGTTGGAGCGTCATCATGCCGTCAACCGGGCCATCGAGCGGTTCATCAGCAATAAACATCGTACCTGGCGCGATGTAGATGTGGAAAGTGAGGATTTGGTCAAACATCGCCCCTGGTTGTCCAGCTATGGCCAGGATATCCCTCCGACTGTACCCATTCCTCGCCAACCCTTGCCCAAATTTCTGGAGGGGGCGGCAGATTGGATGCCCCGCCGTACTGCCACTATTTTCTATGGCGCTCGCCTGACCTACCAGCAACTTGATCGGCAGGTCAACCAGTTTGCCCACGTGCTGCACGGCCTGGGCGTCCGTCCCGGCGACCGGGTGATGGTGGTGTTGCCCAACATGCCCCAGATGATTGTGGCCTACTTTGGTACGCTCAAAATTGGCGGGGTGGTGGTTCTGTCGAATCCTGAAGCGGACGCCGCCGAGATTGTCCGGCAGATCAAACAAACCACCCCGGCCGTATTGGTGACGCTGCGAGATTTTGAGCATCTAGTGGGCGAAATCCGACAAAAAACCGGTCTGGGAAAAATTGTTTTGGCCGATATCCGAGATGCCGTTTCGTCCGGCGTCTTCAAAAAATTGCTGGCCCGCTGGGGACTCCAACAATCCAAGGCCAAGAAGTCGGCAAAGGGGTTAGGTCCAGGCTGCTGGTCGATGTCGGAGTTGATGCTGGATGCGGCTATACAACCGCCCTTAACCCGGGTTTCCAGCCAGGATTTGGCTGCCATTCTTTACACCAGCGGCACCACCGACGAACCCAAGGGCGTCTGCCTGACCCACGCTAACCTGGTGGCCAACGCCATCCAGACCCGGCACTGGATTAAAGATTTGTATTACGGGGAAGAAACATTTTTGTCGGTTGTCCCCTTAACTCACAGTTATGGCATGACCAATGCCATGAACATTCCTATCGCCCTGGCGGCTACCATTGTGTTGCTGCCTGTTTTTGAGTTGAAACAGGTGCTCCACCATATCAAAAAATACAAGCCGACTCTTTTCCCTGGCGTCCCGTCGATGTACACGGCCATTAATCAGGCATCCAACGTACGTTCGTACAATCTAAAATCAATCAAGGCCTGTATTAGTGGGGCGGCTCCCCTGCCGATTGAGGTGCAGGAGGCGTTTGAAAAACTCACCCGAGGCCGGTTAGTCGAAGGGTATGGTCTCACCGAAGCTTCTCCGGTAACCCACGCCAACCCCCTGTACGGCGTGCGGAAGGTTGGCTCAATTGGCACGCCTATTCCCAACACCGATGCCAAGATTGTCGATTTGGTGACAGGTGAAGTATTGGACACCCGGCAGATTGGCGAGTTGCTCATCAGAGGGCCGCAGGTAATGCAGGGTTATTGGAATGACGAGCCTGGGACCCGGGTTGTGTTGAAAGACGGCTGGCTCCATACCGGCGATGTGGCTGTGATGGATAGCGACGGTTATTTTCAGATCATCAGCCGTAAGCGAGATACCATTATGGCCGGGGATTACAGCGTCTATCCGCGAGATGTGGAAGAAGTGCTCTATGAAAACAGCAAGGTTTTGGAAGCTGCGGTTGTCGGCATCCCCACGTTAGAAAACGGCCAACCAGTGGCCAAAATCAAAGCCTTTGTCGTGCCGCGCCCCGGCACCAGTCTCTCCCGGGAGGAATTGCTGGAACTCTGCCGCCGTCGGCTGGACGAGTATGCTGTGCCGTGGGAGATTGAATTTCGGGAGGAATTGCCCAAGTCGTTTGTGGGCAAGGTCCTCCGCCGGATGTTAATTGAGGAGGCCGGATCACCACAACGGGGAGAAAACTACGACTAAAACACCGAATTCTGACACAAGGAGCATCAAATTCACATGCAACGTCCTAAAATTGGTTTAGTCTTAAGCGGCGGCGGCAGCCGCGGTTTGGCCCACATTGGAGTGCTGGAAGTTCTGGCCCGCGAGCAAATCCCCATTGATTTCATCGTCGCCACCAGTATGGGGGGCATCGTTGGGGTGCTGTTTGCCCTGGGCTACAGCCCGGCCCAAATTACCGAAGGTATGCAAACCTTACAGAGTAATTCATTGGGAATGAAAGTGATGGGTATGCGTTCCCGTCAACGCCGGGTGCAAGATTACCTGGCGCAAGCCTTGGACGGCAGAACTTTTGTCGACTTGAATCTTCCGGTCACGTTGATGGCTGTCGATATGATTCACGGCAAAGAAGTGGCCCTGTCGGAGGGGTTGCTGCTTCCGGCGGTGTTGGCCAGTAGCGCTGTGCCGGGCGCTTTCCCGCCGGTAAAACTTAACGGCATGGAACTGGCCGACGGCGGCGTGATTGACAGCCTGGCCACCCATGTGGCCTACGAGCAAGGTGCAGATAAAATCATTGCGGTTGACGTTTACCCTCCGCTGGAAAAGGATGACCCCTGGACCGACCCTGTCAGCGCCGTGATGGGATTTCAATTACCGGCCAATATTTTTAGTACCAACGGAAACGGCAAGAATAAAATACCTACGGTTGCCGCCTCAATGTGGCGCTCGGTGCGGGTGATGACCTGGTATCTGCACGAGCAACGTCTGGCCGCCCATCCGCCCCACGTATTGCTCCAACCCAAGGTGAGCGACTACGGCTCGATGGATTTTAAGGTTATTGCTGAACCTATCCAGGCTGGCGTGGTTGAGGCGGAATGCCACCTGGCAGAACTTAAGGCTTTGATTGAAATTGAAGACCTTGTAGCTCTTTGAAGCCTTCAGGGTCTGGCTCTCTTCAAATGACAAACCGTGTGTTAGCTTTATATCTCCACATTCCCTGGTGTGTGACTCGCTGTATCTATTGCGATTTTAACACCTACGTGGGTGGGGAAGATACCCTCAAAGCTCGCTACCATGTGGCCTTGCAACGAGAAATCCGTGAGGCCGGAGCGGCATTGGGGCATCCACCGTTAGACACCATCTTTTTTGGCGGCGGCACGCCTACCACGTTACCACCGGGTCAATTGGTTGAATTAGTGGAGACGGTCAAGGCCGCTTTTGCCCTGCGGCCCGATGCCGAAGTAACGGTGGAGGCTAACCCCGGCACCCTGTCGCTGGTGGATCTGCGTGAATTGCGCCAGGGTGGTGTCAATCGGCTCTCGTTAGGGGTGCAGAGTTTTAATAACGACGAATTGCGATTCCTGAGCCGGTTGCATGATGCAGATGCCGCCCGCCGGGCTGTGGAACAGGCGCGGGCAGCCGGGTTTGATAATCTCAGCCTCGACCTCATTTTCAACTTGCCGCAGCAAACGCTGGCGCAGTGGCAATTCAATTTACAGGAGGCGCTCCGCCTGCTTCCCGATCACCTCTCGCTTTATTCGTTGATTGTGGAGCCGGGCACGCGATTGCACCGGCAGGTCGATGAGGGTCATATTCCGGCCCCGGATGATGATGTGGCCGCGGACATGTATGCCTCTGCGATTGACACCTTGGCTGGCGCCGGTTACGTTCATTACGAGATTTCCAATTGGGCGCGGGGCAACGGCGAGACTGATTGGCAAACGCCGCGCCTGGCCTCGGCTCATAATCTTATCTATTGGCGTAATCAACCCTATCTGGGATTGGGCGCGGGAGCTTTCGGTACTGTCAACGGCGAGCGTTGGATGAACGTCAAACGGCCTCAGGATTATATTCGGCGGATTGAACGTGGCAAGAGGCGGTTGGGCGCGGCTCGTGATGAAAAAACCTACGAACAGATTGACCGGGATACCGCCATGTCGGAACACATGCTTCTCGGTTTGCGTCTGGTGCGAGAGGGAGTGAGCGCCGCAGAATTTTCGGCGTGCTTTAACATTTTACTGCAAGAGCGGTATAATGAAGCTATCAACCGTGGCCTCGAGCGCGACCTCCTGGAGTGGATTGAACCGCCAACCGGCCTCCGATTACGGTTGACCCGGCAGGGTCGTTTTCTGGCCAATCGAGTTATGGTTGAATTTATGGCCTGATCAGGAGGACGAGGCGGACAAATAATTCTGTCCGGTGGAAAAGGAGACAACAATGCCATCAGATGAAACCCTACTCCTGTGGCGTGACCTCTCCCGGCAATATCTACGGAGCGTCTGGGAATTATCGGGTTTGGATGAGGCGAGCTTGAGCGAGGAAGACCAGATTCTGGCCGAGATCATGCGACTCCATCCTGAGTACTACGATCTTTGGGAGCGTCTGGATGAAGTGACCGACGAGGAACTTGAGCGTGACGGAACCAATCCCATTCTCCATGTGATGTTTCACCAGATTGTGGAGAATCAAATTGCCGCAAATGATCCACCGGAAACCGCCGAAACCCTGGCACGTCTGGTGCAACAGGGCAAAGATCGGCATGAAGCGGTGCACGAAATTGCCGGGGTGGTGGTCAACGACGTTTATGAAATAATGAAGTCAAACCGGCCTTTTGACGAACAGCGTTATATCAGAAGGTTGCGTCACCTGGTGAAACCCAAAAAACGAAGGCGCCGGAGGAAATTGTTTTGACCAAGACACTTTCCCTATCCGGAGAGTTAGCCTGGCAGAAATTGAACGCCGAGGTTATTACATGTGGTGCTTGCCCGCGTCTGGTGAAATGGCGCGAGCAAGTGGCGCGAGAAAAGCGACGGGCCTACCGCGATTGGGATTATTGGGGCAAGCCAGTACCCGGCTTTGGCGACTTGACCGCCCCTCTCCTCATTGTGGGCCTTGCGCCGGGCGCGCATGGGGCCAATCGCACCGGCCGAATGTTCACCGGCGATGGCTCGGGTGATACCCTGTACCGCGCCCTGTACGAAACCGGCTTCGCCAATCAACCCGTCGCGCGCCATCCCGATGACGGCCTGATTCTGACTGATGCCTTCATTACGGCAGTGGGTCGTTGTGCTCCGCCCGGCAACCGCCCCACGACAGCCGAGTTGGATAACTGCCGTCCCTTTCTCCGGCGGGAATGGCAGCTTCTGCCCCAAATTCGAGTTGTCGTAGCTCTTGGACAGATTGCGTTTGAGGGTTGTATGCGTTTGATGCGCGAACTTGGCCACGAGGTTCCCCGGTTGAAATTCGGTCACGGCCTCCATTATCAATTGAACTCCCCTATCAGGGGGGGCTTTCATCATTTAATCGCCTCCTATCATCCCAGTCGTCAGAATACCCAAACGGGTCGTCTCACCCCAAAAATGCTGAACGATGTTTTTTCCCTGGCCCGATCTTTGCTGGATTGAATTCTGAAAAAGGGGTGTTCATTTGACCAATCCGGTGGTATAATAAAAGAGCGCGTGGCACAAGCTTTATCGTAATCAAAAACCATTTCATTTTTCCTTATATTACATTTCTATCCTAAACAGGAGGCGGGTAATGGGTACTGTTCTCGGAGTTGCACTTGTTGTTTTAGGTATTGCCATTGGTTTTATTGTTACGTTTCTGTTCTCTTGGGGTAAGGAAGTTGAGTTGTTTGTGGGAGCGTTGCTGGTAGTGGCCGGCGCAGTGGTCGGTTTTGTGGTCGAGTGGTTGATTGATTTGGGATACCGGCGCAACCGCGAATTACAGCAGCAGTTGGGTGGACAGAGCGACCGGATGCAGGTGCAGGGGGTGATCGTTCCCGGCGGCGGGCAGAGTAGTGATACCTCGGAAGCTCTGGCCGACTTTTTGCGCCAACGAGACCAGGAACTGCACGACATGCGCGACCAACTTGCGGCACACGATGATCAAATGGAAACATTGCGTACCGAATTTGAGGCCTACCAGCGCACGCATCCGGATGACCTGACTGTGATTAAGGGGATTGGGCCGGTTTATCAGTGGAAATTGCGGGATATCGGGTTTAACACCTACAAGCAGTTGGCCAAAGCTGATCCGGACCAACTTCGCCGGATGCTTGATGTAAAAAATTGGCAGCGGGTCAATGTTGAAACCTGGATCGAGCAAGCCCGTGATTGGGCCCAACGAGGCGAATAATGAATGAAGAGGAATTACTTGATGCCGAAATTCAAAAGAGAAAACGGCGCTTTCTTATTGTGCTGCTTTGCTTTGTGTTTGTTTCATTCGGTGGGGTCCTTTTAATTAGCCCGGAACGTCTCACGCCAACCGAAGCGGCAGCAATCACTGCCCAGGCCGGGGTGGATGAAACTGCTGCGGGGATAGTGTCTGAGTCAGAAACGCCGGCCGTCGATATAGATACCTCCGGTGAAATCGAGGAACAGCTCTCACCAACGGAAGAAATCGTAGGTGGCACTGGTGGCGGCACGCAACCCGG
>JAFGNV010000141.1 GCA_016926805.1 Anaerolineae bacterium | reverse complement strand
GGTTACGCGCCACGCTCAACCATGCGTAATCGGGTTACGAACTGGTTACGAAAATCGTAACCGAAAAATTTTTGAGTCTTACCCTCTGTTAATGAGTTATTACTGCGGGAACTCAGAGGTTTTTGATTGGTACAATGGACCAGAGATTACGGCGCAATTTCGAGGTCATCCAGTATTTGGTCAAAAATGCGTCACCGGAGCAACTGGGGTGGCGCAAGGATGAAGATTGTCAATCGTTGGCGCAGGTGCTGGGCCAGTTACGTGATGTAGAGAAGTGGCACGCCCAGGTAGGGATGGCGGGGGGCGATATTTCAGGATCGCCGCCGGAGCAGGTAGCCTACGCCAACGGCGACCCGTTTGCTGCTTACGCCCGTTATCGCCGACAAACGACCGCTTGGTTGCAAAATATTTCCCCAACGGAATGGCAACGGATGGTCAGTCACCACCTCTTTGGTGAGGTCACCTTAAAGCAACTGGTTGATTGCATCAACGAGACAGATTGCGCCTACATCCGCCAGATAGAGAATATCATTCACCGGATGCCACTCAATCCCCTGGTTGAGCGCGCGTTACATGAGATCAGCGAGTACCATCGGCATTATCAACCTTATCTGCGCCAGGCTGCTTCGTTATTGGATATTGGGGTTGGCCCTGGCCTGGCCCTGCAACACGTGATGCAGCAGAATCCGCATCTGGCGTGTGTGGGGATTGACCTCCGTGATTTGCGCTTGCCGGGGGTCAAGGTGCCCCTTCAGGTTTACGAGGGACACACTTTGCCCTTTGCGGCCGGGCAATTCGACGTAACCCTGATGTTTTATGTGCTCCATCACTGCCGTCATCCCTATCGCCTGATCGAGGAAGCGGTACGGGTTACCCGGCAGACAATCATTGTCATTGAAGAATTCCACCGGCCCGGGGCTGATCCGGCCAGCCTGGACTTGACCGAGCGGCAGAGTCACCGCGCCCTGGGAATTCCCCCCGATTTGCCCTATCATCTGTTTGACCGGCCTGAATTGGAGCGGATGCTGCGGGAGTGCAACTTGATAGAATTGGCGTGCGAGGTGTTGCCTTCCCAAACAACCCGGCCCGTGGAGAAATATTTGTATGTGATGCAGGGTATGTGATGCAGGTGGTTAGGGTTGGGCAGTAGACAGTTGCGTGATCATGGCTTTTTTGGCGGCGAGAGATTTGTAGAAGCCAAGAAGAATTAGGATTAGCACTAAACCGCCGGTTATCCCCGAAATCCAGCCGCCCCACCTCACCGTCCAGGGGCGATATTCCATACTAATTTGGTATATCCCTGGTTGATCTAAATAGACCCCCCGCAGTAACCCATTGACTTTCTCAACCGGTTGCGGCGAGCCGTTCACGGCGGCTTGCCAGCCGGGATACCAGATTTCGCTCAACACCAGCCAGCCGGGCGCAACGATGTTGGTTTCCAGTTCGATCCGGTCGGCGGAGTAGCGGGTGATGGCAACGGCTGAAGGCTGAGGGTTGAAGGCTGAAGGTTGAAGGGCAGCGGTGGAGGGGTCGATCAGAACGACGTTTGCCAGATGGGGTAGCTTCTCCAATTGGGCCAGCCAGTTCGCCTCGGCGAGAAGGCTCTGGTGCGCCACCCAGGCGCGGGGCAGGGCCTCCTGGTTGCGATAGATGAAGGCCCTGTCCATTTCGGCTTCCAGGGTCAGGCCGGGCCAGGCCATAGGAAAGGCCGCAACGAGATAGGTTACGTTGAGCATACCTAGCAGTTTCAGGTTGGGTTGGGTGTATCGTAAAGCGGTTTCCAGGGAGCCGTCGCCAAAATTGGGAATGGTGACGCTGAAGCCGGGATCATTGTAGCCGCCGGCCCGGGCCATGTACTGATCGTAAACAGCCAGATGCACCGGCTCGACCCCGTCGGCCAGGAATAAGCCTTCGACGGCGGCAGTTTGCGCGGGCAGGCTGTAGCTGGGGGAGTAAACGCGAAACAGGCCCGGTTTTTGACTCAGGTACCTGGCTGCGGCGCGTCCTGGGGCCAGGGCTTCAGCGGGGGAAACAAAGCGCATCATCGACATATCGAACGAGGCTAAATCAAGGAATAGGGTAATACCGATCAGGATGACAAATAACTGGGCCGGAACGATGCGCCAAGCGTGTAGTAAAATCAAGCCCAAACCGAGAGGGATAATGATGACCAGGACCGCTGTCGCCCGGTTGGCCTGGCCAAAGCCCAATATCAGCCCCAGGCCAATTAACAAGGCTGCCCCGCCAAAGGCTACGATCAGGCGGGTCAACCACCTGAGTCCGGCCGGCGACCAGTGGGTGTGCCGGAGCCGGTCGACGGCAAACCCAACCAGAACGGCCATCGCAATGGTCGCCACAAAAAACATTCGCGCTGGGGTCCGTACCCACCCAAAGCCGGGGGCGAGGTGATAAAAAAGGCTATGAACGGGGGTATACGGCCCCAGGGCAAACAAAACGGTAAAAATCAAGAGCAGGCCGTAAAACCAGGTCCAGCGATTCCGGCGGCTCAGACCAAAAGGGACCAGTAACAGCGGGATCAGACCCCCGTAAATTATGTATTCGTGACCACCTTCGGCGGAGGGAAGCAAGAGGCCCATCAATAGTTGGGCCGGTGATAGAGCAAACTCGGCGGCTTCGCTCAGGCTGAAGGCGCGGTTGCTGAATTGGGCCAATTCCAGGAGGGGCAAGAGCTGGATGGCCCCCAGCAGCCCGGTCAGGATAGGGATAGCCAGCCAGGGCAACCAGAGTTGCTTGATGGTGGCGGGCCGGTTGTGGGGATTGATAAAAATGAGATGCCAGATGGTTATCGCTGCTACCAGGTAGATGCCGTAAATAAAGGGTAGGCTATGGGTAGCAATGATGAGCGCCAGAACTACGGCTATCATCGTAGTCCATTTGAGACGGGAAAATAGGGAGGTGGTCCGAAGGAGCATCATCGTTCCAAACAGCACCCAGGGCAGCCATCCCACAGCCCCTACCAAACTGACGTGCCCACCGGCAGCATGCGCCAGCCATTTACCGTTAAGGGCAAAGGTCAAACTGCCCAACAGGGCGGCGATAGGGGAAAGATCAAGACTTTCGCGTAGTAAGAAACATATCCCCACTCCACCCACCCATAGGTGAAAAATAAAGAGAAAATTGAACACCAGTTCTGCTGGAAAAATCAGAAAAAGCCACGCCGGAGGGTAAAATAACATGGCCAGTTGGTTGGCTGCCAACGGCATCCCGCTCAAGATGAGGGGAGTCCAGCAGGGCAAGGCCTTGCCCGCCTGCCAGGATTGGGCCATCAGATTGGCCTTGGGCCAGTGGATGACCATGGTATCGGAAAAACGGCTGAAGGTGGGATAAAGAATATAAGAAGGGTGAAGCAAGGCTGGCCAGAACAGAACCAGCACTGCAAGAATAAGCACGAGCAGGGGCCAATGGAATTTTAATTTGGCAGGCATATTGGCCAACCTATCCCGGATTACCACTGCGAATCAGGAAGAAAACGCCAATCAGAATAAATCCTACGCCCAAAATCCGCTCCCAGCCTACGGTTTCGCCAAAGAAAAAACGGCCAATGAGCAGGGTAAAAACATAGGTTAAGGCAACCATGGGGAACGCCAGGCTAAAATCTAATTTTGACAGCACATCCAGCCAGAGAATGGCGCTGATGCCGTAAAGGAAAAAACCGGCAATAACCCAGGGGGTTTGTAAAAGCTTCAAAAGGACGGCAAGGCCGTCCGACAGGCTGACCCCGCCGATTTGATTTAAGCCAAATTTGAGGGCGGTCTGTCCAGCGGAGAGCAGCATGATGGATATCAGACCCAGCATAAATGTCCAAATCATTGCAGGTGCAACCTCCGTTTTTTGCATCGTTTTCAACTACCTGATGAGTTGTGAGAAATGTAAGAGTAAAGCCGTAAGGGAAAACCCATCTTTAATCAACTTTTGGCCAATCATTTCTCGAATCTGTTGTTGAGAGACCCATTTGATCTCCCTTACCTCGTTTTTATCAAAAATACCGGTTTTAGCCGTCGCCCGGCAGCAAGCGATGTGAAACACCTGGTTTGAAATGCCGTTTTGGGGATAGTAGGTGTAGATAAGTTGGTGATTGACCGTTTCGTAGCCCGACTCTTCCCACACCTCTCGGGCGGCCGCGGCCAGAATTGCTTCGCCGTTTTCGATGCCCCCGGTCGGGATTTCCCATTCGATGGTATCGGTGGTGTAGCGATAGGCATGTACCAGGAGAATTTTATCCCGTTCGTTTTCAACCAAAACACCAACCGCTTCTTTTTCGAAATCCAGCAGATGGTGTTGTTCGATGATCCGACCACCGGGGAATTGAACCCGGTCGATGTACAGATTCACCCAGGGATTCTCGTAGACCACGGTTCGCGCTAATCGCTTTGGTTTCATTTTGTCCCGTAAACGGTGATGTCCTTTGTAGAAAAAACAACAGGATACGCCGCCAGATTTTGTGGTTGCCCCAAAGCTCGCTCCGACGGGCCATAGATGACGAAGTCGGGTAGGGGGGAGACGGTTTCCAGGTCGATCTCGCCCCGGTAGAAGGCTTCGGTTATTGTCCTTTTTTTGTCGGCGTTGATGGTTTCAAAGGGGTGGCCATAAAAGGAACGGGCGCCGGTCTGGTCGGGAACGAACATTCCCAATCGTGGTGAGGCTAGAACCACATCGTTCGCGTTGGTATTTTCGCGTAGCCAATTAAATACCAAAACCTCCTGCTCTCCCAAAAAAAACAGGGCCGAGGTTTCTGACTCGGCAGGGGGCTGCAGTAAGCCGAGTAAAGGTAAACTCCAAACAAAAACAGTTCCCAGGATACCCAGGATGATGACGGCATTCGTAATCAGGCGGCGGTACCGTGACGCCAGAGAACTGCGGCTCAACCAGCGAGTCAAGCCAATCGCGGCCAGAAGGCACAAGGGAATCTGTAGACCGGCAATCAACCGGCGCTGTAAATCAAAAAAGGGCAGGTAGACTAAAACCAGGGAAGTGACCGCCCACCCCAAAATCAGCCACTCACCCGATGAGACATTCCACCTCTCCTGGCGAATAATGACCCATCCCCCGACAATCGCCAGAATACCTATCACGCCGAAGCCGAGGACCAGGTCCCCAATAGCCGGGGCAGGGGTTACGTTTTGGGCCCCCCACCCGGCCAGAATTGGATGGGTGGTTGAAACCCAGTAATCGTAAACAATGACCGGCAGTGAGCCAAGCATGACCACCAGGGCAGGCCAAATCTGCGGCCAGGGCAAACGACGGTGGCTGGCGTAAAGCCACGCCAGGTATACCGCCAAAATTGCCCAGGTTATCAGGGCGGCAAAGGGGAAAACAAGCGCCAGTGCCAGCGCGGCCAACCCGGCGAGAAGTAGATAGAACAAAGTAGAAAGTACGGGATTCTGGCCGTCAGGTTTGGTTTGTGCTTGTGCTGATGGGGGCCAGACAACTGGGGGCCAGACAACAAGTTGCAAAACGAGCAGCATCAGGGCCAGGCCCAGGGGAAAGTGAGGATTGGTGTAGAGGCTGTAGGGTACAAAGGCTTCAGGGATCCACAGGTCAATGGGAAAGGCATTGAATATTACGCCTAACCAACCCAGGCCGGAGGCGCTGCTTAGCAAGATAAAGGCCAGACGCCGTTCCTGTGGATGTGACGTCACCAGGGTTACAAAACGAAAAGCGGCCAGGAGCAACATCAACCCAGCCACAAGTCGCGCCAGGTGAAAAACAACAATTAACGGCAGGTGGGCCAAACGAGCAAGGTGCCCCAGGGCCAGGTAGAAAATATAAACCATAAAAACGCCTTCGTGCGGTTCGGGAGTGTGGGTCAAATGAAGCAGCCAGCTTCCGGCAAAACCCTGGCGCATTTTGGCCAGGTAAGAATGGGCGTCGTACGGATTCACCAGAATTCCGGCAAAATGCCAGCCTTTGGGGGCCAGAAAAATGGCAATGAAATAGGGGAGACAACTCAGGCCAAGCACGGCCACAGACCAGCCAATGGCCCAGCGCCACGCTTTTGATTCGACTTGAGGGGAAACGGTCATCGGAAAATCCTGAATAAGCCCGACTGCGGGTCCAGCATGTAAATGATTCCCTGGCTCCGGCTCACGGCCAGGCCATCCGGCGGGGCTTGATTGCCGGTAGGATAGATTTTGGTCACCGCAAAATTGGCGGGGTCGATTTGCCACAGGCCGGTGGTTTCGGAAGCCAACAACTCCCCCGATGGCGTAATAGCCAGCGCCGAGGCAGTGCGTAAGGGGAAATCGCCGGAACCGCCCACCACGGCGATGGGGCTTAAGGTGGTTGCCTGCCAGACGGTAACGCCGCGATAATCCGGAGCCAGCGCGTTCAGCGCATACAGGCGGTTGTGGTCGGCGTCAAGGGCCAGGTCGAGGATGGGCCCGCCCATAAGGGTGGCTTGCGCCGTCACGGCCAGGGTGTCGGTATCAATCGCCAACACCTGCGGTACGGCCGGGAAAGAAACGTAAACCCGTCGATTCGGGCCGTCAAAAACGAGCTGGTCAGGCTGGTGGGCAAACGGAAGAGTAGCCAGCGGCTGAAGTGAATCATCGCTCAAGACCAAAAGTTGCTCGCGCCCGGCGTCGGCCACAAACAAACGCCCGGTCGCGGCGTCGCGGGCGATCCCGCGCAATCGGCCCAACCCGGACGCCCGGGCAACGACCTTGCCTGTCGATAAATCTACCCCGGCCAGGCCATCTGCCAGCGAAACGTAGAGGCGGGAGTCAGAGTCAGGGGCTGCATTTACGGCCAGCATTTGCGGGGCGTCGTCCAGGGGAATTGTCCAAACGGTTTGACCGTTTTGTAAGTTGAAGACCTGCAAACGCCCCCCCGTCGTCGAATCGACCAGAGCAATAGCGCCCAGACCGGTCTCTTCGCTTAAGGCCAGCGCATTGGCCTCAGTCGCCAGCGGCAGCAGCAACGCCGTTAGGCCGGCGGCAGCCAGGGTGGCCGGCGGCTGCCCCCCCGATTTGAGAAAATCGGAAGGAACAATGGCCCCGGGCGAGGGGGGTGGGTCAACCGACATATACCAGGGACCGTCTCTTCGAAGCGGGCCAAAAATAAGAGGTAAGTAAATCTCGTTATAGTGTTGAGCAGGATCGCGGACGAGCACCGGCGCAGCGTCAGTTGCCAAAGCAGTGTTGCCGTTGCGTTCGCTGCCGCGGAGTTGGCTGGGGTACACCCCGAGGGCGACGCTGCCATCGACGCTGGCCCTGAATGAAATCTGGTAGCCGTAGGGACGCAATGCGCCGCCGGGTTTGGGTAAAGCGGCTACGGCGTCAAACTGGGGATGTTTGGGGTAAGGCCAGGAGGGGTAAACCCAATCAAAATTGGCCCAATGGCCGGAGGCGTCGCCCAATTCAAAGGGAGTCACGGCCACCACTTCGGGCCAATTTTGCCAGTAGGTGGCAAAGGCGGCGACCATGTAATTGGCCCGGTTGGTTTCGTTGATACGGCTGAAACCTTCGAAACCAAAGGTGTTGTTACCCAATTCGTAGCCGGTTTCGGTGAGAATCACTTTAACGTTGGACCGGCCGTAACTCTTGAGAATGGCCAGCTCCGAGCGGTAACAATCGATGGCGTAGGTGCCGTACCGCGCCGTGCCGTGATGGAGGTTGTAAGAGGGAGGGTGATTATAGGGATAACAATGGCTCGACCATACGTCAAAGGCGTCTCTAAACCCGGGCACGGCCAGCATTTGTTTGAGAAAGGTTGGATTGCCGGGGGTGAGGGCGCCGTTAATCACCCGGATGCGGGCGTCGCCAAGCTGGCGGATGGCGTTGGAAACGGCCACAAAAAAGCGGGCGTATTGGGCGGCGTTTGGTTTGCCGCTCCACTCGATCCACAAGTCCGGCTCGTTCCACACCTCAATGTAGAGCGGATTGGTGTCGCGGCGGGGCAATCCGGCCACAAACCGGGCGTACGCTTGAGCTATCTCGGCGTAATCGCCCCTGGCGCCGGGGTTGGGCGCCTGCCACACCCCGTTGACAAAATGTCCCTGCAACCGCAGAATGGGAATCAGGTTGCGGGCGTAGGCTTCGACCACGTAATTGATGGCGCATTGGCTGGGGCCGGTGGTGCCGGGGTCGATGGGATAAAAGAGCTGGGTGACATAGCCGCCGTTGCCCGCCAGCATTTTAGCGCCTTCCAGGTGCAGGCCCGGCGCAGTTTCGCAGAAATTGACCATGGTGTGGCTGCCGTAGGGATTATGTTCCTCGACTCCGGCAGCCGGCATGTGGTAAGGCCCCCAGGTGAGGGTCTGGCCGTCGATGACCGGCTCATGGCTTTGCATGGGCCAGCCCTCGCCCATGGCCAGGGTTGAGCCAGGCACGTAGGAGAAGCCAACCGGCAGGGTGATAGAGATGACGCCGTCGTACACAATCTGGTCGCTGTGGTTGAGCAGTTCAATCCGGTAGGCGGTTTCACTGCCGGGATAGGTGTCGCTGGCGGCGCCGGTCACGGAGAGAACCGGCGTCTCGGCGCGGGAGGGAGAGGCCGGGGTAGCAGCCAGCCCCAGGCCGAGGAGCAGGAAAGCCAAGGGGATGAAAAGACACAGGGGCGCAACGGTGAAACGACGCAGCGCGTCAAGATTTGTTTTAGGATGGATATGAATCATTTATCCTCACCAGGATAGCAGTTTTAGGCTGCGTTTTCCAGTTGTGACCGGACCTGATTTAGCACCGACTCCATGTGTAAAGTAACCGGATGACCCGACGCAAATTGATTGCCCAATTCCACTGCCTGAGCCAGTAAGGGTTCGGCTTCTTTGAAATGCTCTCTCTGGGCCAGAAATAGCCCCAACGTCCAATAAGTATTGGCCTGTCCAACTCGGTCACCAATCGTCTGGTAGAGTTGAAGCGTCTGGTCGAGTAGTTTCAATGCCTCTTCGAGTTGCCCCTCAGCTAACTTTAAAGCGCCGATGGCCTTCAGGGTGTTGGCTTCCCCGAGGCGATCTTGCACGGCGCGGAACAACTCCAGGGCCTGGTTGTAGGAGGCCAGGG
>JAFGNV010000140.1 GCA_016926805.1 Anaerolineae bacterium | reverse complement strand
GAGCTTCATTTATTCACGAAAATATTCCATACTGAGAATTGCTACCTTTTGTAATGTTGGGTTGACAAATATCAAAAAATGGTTTTATCATGCAGCTATGGCTACTCCACGCTGTCCCTACTGTAACGCCCAGGGATTGAAATATTTAGATTTTCGATCTGTTGGGCCGGTATCCGTGATTTTCTGCGCCCAATGTGGGGCCATTCATGGTATTATTACGCTCCCTAAACCTAATAAAAACGAAATCCTGGAAAAACAAATACAAGAACCAACCTCCCCGCCTGCTCCTGAATCCAAGCTACCTCAGCCTGCAACCGCGCCTAAAACACCACCAGGCCTGTTAGCCCTGGCCGGCAACACCGAGATTAGCCTAGCCCCCATCAGCCCCGACGACGCCCGGCAAAGAATAAAAATGGTCAGTATGTTTCATGGGGGGCAAAAACATATCAACGTATTGGGAGAAACTGGAATTTGTCCAACTTGCAATTGTGAAATGGTAAAGATGGTAATCCCAGATGGATACGAAAACAGCGGCCAAACAATTTACTACTGCCCCAATTATGATGAATGTGGACAGTGGTATTTTGTTTTCTCTGAATTGGTTTAATGTGGTTTATCCACTAAAACAAAAGCGGCCCACAATTGTGAGTCGCTTTTGTGACTCATCGCAAAGAGTCATAGGTGGGTGGTTGTAATTTTTTTAATTCCCCAAAATTGATAGATGCTACCTATCCACGGCGTGGCTATAGGCAAGCCCAGACCTGAGTTGCTTTGCCAAAGTTCTTACTAACCAGGATGAGATCATAAATATCAACGGCGCCATCCTGGTTCAGGTCGGTTGGCAGGGCTGAGCCGGTTTGGCCAAAATCACTGCCGATAGCGGTCAGATCGTGAATGTCCACCAGGTCATCGTCGTTGAGGTCGCCACTCAAGAGGGTGACGCGCCCCAGATCGGTTTCCGGGGTGGTTATCGCCGGGTTGGTACAAACGGCGGGTAGGTAGCCTGGCGCGTCGGCGGTGGCGGAGAGACCAGGATTGGTGGCTACCCCCTCAATTCTGAAGTTGCCGGTTGCCTCGGCGGCGACGCTCACCTGTTCTCCATTATCCACGGTGACGGTTGCGCCCTGGCTATCCGTTCGCCCCTGTAATTTCACCTGTCCGGTGAAAACCGCGTCGCCAGAGGTTGGGGTTGGGGTGGGCAGCGACGGACCGGATGAGTCGTCATTAAACACAAATACGGCCCCCCCTCCATCGTGCCACAGTTCGTGATCCGGGAAGAGGTTGTCGTACTGGTCGTCGTAATCGTGCCAGCAACGATCGATAACATAAACTTTGTCATTGTTGGGGTTAACGGCAAGATCAAACGGATTGCGCCACCAGTAATCCCCGGTCATCGGCGCGATACTGTTGCCCACCCGCAGGCTGGGCGTCGGTTTGTCAACCAGAGAGGGGTTCTGAGAATCGGTTGCATCCAGCACATAGGCGCTGCCGCTATCGGCTCGACTTTTGGGAATGAGGGCGCAGGCCAGGTGGTCGGGATAAGCTGCTTCCAGGAAACCGCCGCCGTAAGTGCCCAGCACGTGGTTGGTGTTGGGATTAAAGGTCAACCCAATTTCGGCAAAGGGGCCTATCGCTACATCGGCTGCCAAACGATGGGCCGATGCCGGATCGCCGTTGGGAACTTCAACCACCATCAGATAAGCCGGATTGACCGGGCTGTTGGTTGGTTGATTGGGGTTGTCGGGCGGCCAATGGAAGGGAGGCTGGAGATCACGGAACTCTTTGGCATAGGTCAGGTACAGATAGGTGTTGGCGCCATCACTGCGAGCGGTGATGGCATGTGGACTACCCGTCTGATTATTGTATACCAGGGGGATGGTGTCAATTTGGCCGGGATACTGAGTGGCTTTGAGAACGAAGGGATTGGTGCCATCACCCAGAGGCGCATCACGCAGGGTAGTATAGGCAAAGCTATTGGTAAAAACAACATCATAGGGTTTTGACGCATCTGGGCCGGAAACGACAAACTCCTCCATAATAGTATCGCTGGTGGTATCAATGACCCGCACCCGGCCATCACCGGGATCGGCAACATAGAGCAGATTCTGGTCGGGGTCAGCCGCCAGACGGGTTGGATGGACCAAACCGGTGATAGTTTTTATTACCGTATCGGTATCGCTATCAATCACCGACACCAACCCCTCCCGAAAAGAAGCCACGTAAACTTTTTGGTTGGCCACAGTCACGCCAAAGGGTTCATGGCCAATACCGGGAATCGTGGCAATGACCCGGTCAGTCTGGCTGTCAATCACGGCCATAAACGCATAAGGCCGGCTGCCATCCAATTCCTTAATACCCTGAAAAGCGGCGTAAACTTTGTTGTTAGCCGGGTTGACGGCAATACCCCGGGGCAGGAGGGGAAAGACATTGGAGAAGGTTACTTCGGCAGTTTCATCTCGATTGATTTCAATCTGTTGGCTCATCGGCGAGGAGGGATAATAACCCCGGAACAGGCCGGTCAGGTGTTCGGTGACTTCATAGGTGCCACAGGAGAGATTCTGCCAGTGAGCATAGCCATCTTCTCCGGTGGTCTGACAGGCAGCCTGGGCATCGGGACCTGGCTCAAGGCATACTTCTACCCCCGGCAGAGGCCGGTCGATGTGAGGCTCCCGGCAAACGCCGTTGGCATTTTTGTCTTCACATTTGTAAACATCAAGGTTGCCCAGGCAGGGTTCGGTCGGCGTAGGTGAGGGGGTTGGGGTGGGCGAGGGAGTTGGGGTGGGTGTTGGCGGCTCTACGACCAAGAACGTAATTGCGGCCCGCGAGTCAAAGGGTTTTGATATTTCTCTGGTGAAGAAAATGATTTCTGCCAGATAAGGGCCAGGAGTTGCCGTTCTTGGCACGGGCCAGGCAAAATTGTCCTTAATCGGACTCGTCTCCCCTACTGCCGGGAACTCGGTATATAACACAAGCTGGCTATCCGGGTCGTAGATGGAAAATGAGTAGGTAATGGGCGTATTGGTAAAGGTAATCGTCCAGTCGATGTTGATGGTGTTACCTGCGACAACTTCGACCGGTTCCCGATTCATATAAATATCTGATGGTTGCTGAGCGCCCACAAAACTAATAACGCCAATAACCGCTGCCAGACCCAGACAGATAGCAATCCCTATCCTTAATGGTTGCCAATTAAAGTTTCTATTCATGGTATTTTACCCCTCCATATCTCTTGGTATTACCAATGGATATAAACTACAAAGGGCCGCTTCCTATACCGTCCAACAGACAGATTTAGAAGTCGGCCCTATATTTGCCCATAAAATTATTCTAAGATTCCCGATGTGTGGATAGAATGTTGTTCATTCAAAAAGATTTTTCGGGAATACGCAATTATTTAATTGTTAAAGGCCGAACACTTTTCTTGCCGCTTGTCCGTTGAGGCAGACCTCACACCTCTCATTATATCATATCCATAGCAGAAGGGAAATAGTACCTGATACTTAACGTAGGTACGATATTTAACGTAGGCACATAGAAAATCAGGTCCCTGTATAGAATTGGCCCGGTTTGCCTCGCTGCTTGTCTGTAACCAACCAATTTCGCTTGCTAATTCCCTATCCCGATGCTACAATCGGATTATAGTACCCGTAACAGTAAGGATTCAGATAGATTGTATGCAAATCTACCCGGCTGAGTTGGTTGACATCAATTTGTTTTGCCAGATGAATATGTCTTACACCACCGATTATGTGTGGCAAATGCGTACCAGGGGTGACGGACGAACCATTGATGTTCACTTTGATACCATCCGTCTACCGCGCCCGATGCGGGTTGAGTATCCGCGGTCTCCAGATGAACTTGTTGAACATTGGCAGTTGGAAGAGTGTTTTTTGGTTGCGCGGGACCTCAAAGATGAAGCCATTGGTTTTATCGATGCTCAATCTCAGCCGTGGCAAAATGTGTTGTGGGTTTCTAACCTGGCTGTTGATCCGTCCTATCGGCGGCAAGGAGTGGGTACGTTGCTTTTGGAGGCGGCCAACCAGTGGGCCAGAGGGCATGCTCTCAATCGGTTGATGCTGGAGGTTCAAACCAAAAATCATCCGGCAATTTCTTTTGCCCTAAAGCATGGGTTCCAGTTTTGCGGTTACAACGAACGCTATTATCCTAATGGAGACATTGCCCTTTTCTTCTCACGTTCCACCTAGCAAAATTGCCGGGTTTCGCGCCTCACCCCGACTTACAAGAATGAATTTCCAAACTCAGCATTTCACGATGCGCTGCATCGTTCCTTCAGCAAGGAAAACGGGGGAGTAAGTTGGGGGGAACTACCCCCTACCCCACCTGCCTACAGCATTTTCCTTAGCAGATTAATAGCTATGCCCCTTGCTGTGAGTAATTCCCGTTTACCGGCAGGTTTTTATTTTGTAGATTGCAGTTTTGTTTATGGAAACGTCAAGCAACACCATCCAAGTGCTCATTCAACTGAATCAAGTTCTTTCCTCCGCCATCGTTATTTTGGCCTTCTCCCTTTTTGCTTACACAATTATCTACAACCTGCGGAGTGCGGTGGGTCGAAGTTTTGCCGCCCTATTAGCCTGTATGTGTTTTACCTATGTGGGCGATGTGGCCCTTTTTCAGGTAAACGAACCGGACAGTGTCGTCAACTGGCTTACGTTTCAGTGGATTGGTATTGCTTTTATCCCGGCGGTTTACCTTCACTTTTCCGACGCCCTGCTCCGGGTGAGCAATGCTCCCTCCACCCGGCGACGACTGGCCGTGTTCATTGCCTATTTTTTTGGCTTCCTGTTATTGCTGTTAGCTATTCAAACCAATTTTTTGGTGCATGATCCAATCTATTCCCCCGGCATAACCCAATTCAAAGCCGGACCTTTCTTTTGGGTTTTTACCATTTACTTCTATACTACTGTCCTGTGGGGCGCGTACAAAATTTACCACGCGCGGAAACGGTGTTTAACCTCTGGCGCTCGCCGCCGGATGACTTACCTGGCCATCTCTTTTGCCGCTCCGGCATTGGGTGTTTATCCTTATATGTTGATTGCCAATGCCACCTCGTTGATGCCGCCCCAATTCCTGTTGGCAATCCTCTTTTTTGTTAACCTGGGCATCGCCTTTATGATCATTGTGATGGCTTACAGCGTTACCTTTATTGGCGCCCTGTCACCCGATCGGGTGGTGAAACACAACCTGATTCACTTTTTATTGCGGAGTACCCTGCTGGCTACCATGATTATATTTATTTTTATTGCTCTGCCGGAACGTCCCCGATTATTGGGCGTACCCAGAGACATAATCCTGGTGACCTCCATTGTGGCCGTGATTGTGCTGTGGCAGCTTGTGATCAACATCATCAAACCCGCCGTTGACAGCCTTATCTTTTTTCAGGACCGGCGAGAGGTTGCCTGGATTAGTGAGTTGGATCGCCGCCTGTTGACCACCACCGACTTACAACAAGCCCTGGAAAATGTGCTGACCAATTTGTGTGAGATATTGCGGGTGCGAACCGGTTTTATTTACAATCTGGCCGCCAGACAGGGACCGCGGATGGAAGCCCAAATAGGCCCTCATGAAACCATCGAGCAAGCCCTGGTTAACATTGATATACCTAAACTCATTGAGCAGAAAAACGGCCACGACGGCCTGCACGTTGCCGTTCAGAATGACTTTTGGTTTGTGATTTTGCAGAACAAAGCCCGCGACCATTATCTTGGACTGTTGGGAATTGAGGCGCGGGCAAGCGACTACAACCTGACTCCGGAAGAAGAGCAGGCTGCCACCTTGTTGATAGAACAGATGGAACTGGCGCTTGAAGACCGGCGCCTGCAGCAGGAAGTCTTTGCTGCGCTAAAGAACATCATCCCTGAAATTGAAAGGGTACAGCGTTTGCGCAGTACCGTCCGTTACACAGGGTCGCCCAGCCTGACGACAACAACCGAAAGCCCCGTAAATCAGCAAGAATTTCCACAAATGGTGCGCGACGCTTTAACCCATTATTGGGGTGGCCCCAAGTTAACCCGCAGTCCACTGCTGGGCCTGCGGCTGGTGCAGGAATCTTTAAGGGAAAACAACAGCAATCCGGTGCATGCCTTACGGTCGGTGTTGGCCCAGGCGATAGAGAAACAACGCCCGTCCGGCGAGCGTCGGATGACCGCAGCCGAATGGCTCATCTACAACATCCTCGATTTGAAATTTGTCCAGGGTATGCGCGTTCGCGATATTGCCCAACGCCTGGCCATGAGCGAGGCCGACCTTTACCGCAAACAACGGTTGGCCATTGAAGAAGTCGCCCGAACTTTGAGCGAAATGGAGGGGCAAAACTCGGCTAAAACTTCTTAGATTCTATTAATATTTTACCTAAAAATGTCATTCCGAGGAGCGAAGGAAGCGAAGCAGCTAAAGCGACGAGGAATCTCCGTTATTTGTGATAAAAAGTCAAGGGGGTAAAAATATAGACCCTGAGAGTTGTTAAAACCCTGAGGGTCTTTGTTATTGGTGTGGGTATTTATTGGGCGGCTTTCTGCCGTTGGCGATACGCCCGGATCCAGCGCATGGCGTATTCATCTCGACCCATGGCCAGATCGGCGGCCAATACGGCAGTAACCACCTCGGTAACCAGAGGATTGGTGATGGGACAGGTTAATCCAGCATGAATAGCCATCGCAATGAAAGCCGAATTGACATATTTGCGGTCCGGCAGGCCAAAGGAAATATTGCTGGCGCCCATGGTAATATTCACCCCAAATTCCTGCACTACCAGCTTGATGGTTTCTAGCGCGATCCGACCGGCGTTGCTGTCGGAGCTCATAGTCAGGGCCAGCGGATCGATGACCACATTTTCGGCAGGAATACCTGATTTGTTGGCTCGTTCGATAATTTTGGCGGCCACAGTTAACCGGGCCTCCGGTGTGGCCGCGATGCCGTTATCATCCATACACAAGCCAATCACAGCCGCCTCGTGTTCTCTAACCAACGGGAGCACCGCTGCCAACGACTTCTCTTCGCCGTTGACCGAGTTGACCAGAGCCTTGCCCTCATAAGTGGACAACGCCGCCGCCAATGCTATTGGATTGGCGGTGTCAATGCACAACGGCACATCGGTTACGTCCATCACCGTGCGCAGCACTTGCTTGAGCAACTGCGGCTCATCGGCGCCGGGCACGCCTGCATTCACGTCAAGAACGGTTGCCCCGGCCGCAACCTGGTCGATGGCATCCTGGCGCACAATATCAAATTTGCCTTCTTGCAGCGCCGCCAGCACGGCCTTGCGTCCCGTCGGGTTAATGCGCTCGCCGATGATGACCGTGGGATTGTCCCGGCTGATTTCAACAGTTTGGGTGGCTGATGAAAGGATGGTGATTAGATTCTTGGTCATGCTTAGCTCCAAAATTGGATTTTAACCATATCTTCTCAATATTTTGGGGTAGGGACAGAATATTATTCTGTCTCTACCGAGTAAATGTGTGAATTCGCCCCTATTTATTGAGAAGATGCTTTGGCCTGAAACCCGTTATTCTCCATCGTTGCCCAATAAGCCCAGGTGCGAGTTGTCGCCCAGGGTAAATTTGTAGGCCCGGGGTCGAATGGGCGAACGATGCACTACCACATTGCGACCAATCAAACTGTCCTCGATGCGGCGATTGATATTGCGAATCTGGCTGTGCTCCAACACAATGGAGCGAGAAATTTCGGCATTTTCAATTAAACAGTGATGGTAGATGCTGGTGAAAGGGCCAACATACGCATTGACCAGGCGGGTTTCTTTGCCAATAATGGCCGGGCCACGGACCACACTGTTGATAATTTCAGCGCCCGGTTCGAGGGTTACCCGGCTGTCTACTTCGCTGTCACGATCAACATAACCCTCAAGGGTGGGGGTCAGTTCTTCTAACACCAGACTATTGGCCTCTAACATATCGCCGGGCGCGCCCGTGTCTATCCACCAGCCGCGATGGACATAGGCATGAACGTTGTGACCGGCGTCAACCAGCCATTGAATGGCATCGGTGATTTCATATTCGCCGCGCCAACTTGGGCTGATGGCATTGACCGCGGCAAAAATGTGATGGTCGAACATGTAAATGCCCACCAGGGCCAAATCGCTGGGTGGTTCTTTAGGTTTTTCAATGAGTTTGACAATACTCCCTTTGTCGTCGAGAACGGCTACCCCGTATTCCTGCGGCCGGTCAACCCGGGTCAGAACAATTTGCGAGTTGTAGTCGCTGTTGGCAAATTGGCCAATTAACGTGCTGATCCCGCCCTCAATGACGTTGTCGCCCAAAAACATTACAAACCGTTCCTGGCCTAAAAAGTCCTCAGAAATCTTTACGGCGTGGGCCAGGCCCAACGGCGCTTCCTGGGGAATATAAGTGATATTGACCCCCCACTGCCCTCCCTGCCCCACCGCCCGCTCGATTTCCGGGGCCGTATCGCCCACCACAATCCCAATATCGGTAATCCCGGCATCGCGGATGGCCTCGATAACCCGGAAAAGCACCGGCTTGTTGGCAATAGGGATCAACTGTTTGGCGCTGGTATAAGTGAGAGGGTACAGGCGTGTTCCCTTGCCCCCACTCAAAATGAGTCCTTTCATTGGTCAACTGTGCTCCTTACATCATAGATAGATGGTTATTCACCGATCAACGAAGCCGGTGCAAATATCAACGGGTACGCTTCAATTATTTTTCGGCAAGCTCACCCAATAAGGCATAATATGCCGGTTTGGGTTGGTATGATGGATCAAAAATGAGGGCATCGTTCCAGCCATAAAAAACATCGGGAATCCAGGAATAGCGATCGGTAAATCCCCACAATACAAACGCCTCGCAACTCGGCGCGGCCAAACACACGTGCAGCATCTCGCCATAAATTTGAGCCTGTCGGGCCAGGTCTGTCTCCGTGGTTGGAGATTCAATCCGTACATCCATTTCGGTAATGTGAACCTTTAATCCCAGGGCCGATAAACGTTGAATGTTGGCCGCCACTTTTTCAGGAAGAGGGTGCCTGCCCACGCTAACATGCATTTGCAGGCCAACCCCGTGGATGGGCACGCCCCGCTGCACCAAATCCTGCACCAACTCGTAGATGGCGTCGGATTTTCGCCCCAACCCTTCGCCATTGTAATCATTGTAAAATAGCAGCGCCTCCGGGTCGGCTTCGTGCGCCGCTTGAAAGGCCAGCTCAATATAATCGGGACCAATTCCTTCCAGCCAAACCGTCTGGCGCAGCGAACCATTATCGTCGATGGCCTCGTTGACCACATCCCAGGCCACAACCCGCCCGCGATACCGACCAACTACGGTGGAAATATGATCCTCCAACACTTTGCTTAGCTCGTCGCGTTCCCATTTTTTTTCGATCACCCAGGGGGGGAGCTGGTTATGCCACACCAAGGTATGGCCTCGCACCTGCATGGCGTGTTCTTCGGCAAAGTCTACCAGCGCATCCGCCGCGCTGAAACTGTAGGTTTTGGGATCGGGGTGCACCGACTCAAACTTCATCACGTTTTCGGCGGTGAGCATGTTAAACTCGCGGGCCAGGGTCTCACCATAAATAGGCTCGTCCTGCAAGGGGCCTGCGGCTACCGCTGCGCCAATATAAACGTTCTGAGCCTCGGCCAACGTACGCAGCGAGACTCCGGGCGCCAGGGTTGGTGACGGCGTGCGGGTAGCCGTGGGAACTGGAGAGGGGGTTGGGGTGCTGGGCACCGGCGTGACGGTCGGTTGAGGCGCAGGCGTGGCAGGAGGTGGAGGATTGAGCATTGGCGTACATGCTGCCAGAAAAATAAGCAAGATGATCAGAAAGCCAAAAATGTCTCGTTGTCTTTCCATAGTGCGGGAACGCTTCCTCAACCGAATCAACTTATGTATATCGTAAGGCTTTATCCACCCGGGCGTTGGTCAATACGGCCCCCACCAAACGGGCGTTGACTTTTTCCAGACGGTCTTTGGCCGCTTTCACATAGTCGCGTTTGGTACTGCCGGCCCGGACTACCAGCAACACCCCATCCACCAGCGAGGCCAGGAGCGAGGCGTCGTTGACGGTGATGATAGGCGGCGCGTCGAAGATGACAATTTCGGACATGTCGGTCAAACGAGCCAGCACCTCTGCCATTTTTTTGGAGGCCAGTAACTGGCCGGGAATGGGCGGCAACGGGCCGCTGGTGAGCACCCGCAAACTGGTATGGGGCACAGTTTGCAGCGGCGGGTCATTAAAGGCTGCATCATTTTTGAAGAAGTTGGTGAAGCCCTGCTCATTGGACAGGTTGAAGAGGGTGTGCTGCATGGGGCGGCGCAGGTCGGCATCGACCAAAATCACCGGATGATCACCATCGGCCATGGCGATGGCAAGATTGGCGACCGTGGTACTTTTGTCGTCAACAGGATCGGGTGAGGTGACCAACAAGGTTCGGAGTTGTTCGTCAACGCCGGAAAACTCAATGTTGGTGCGCAAGGTTCGATAAGCCTCAGCAGCCGTTGAACCGGGGTTGGTTAGGGTTACAAGGTTAGTGTCTGTCATAGTTTTCTAAACTCAAATTTTTATGGCGTGCTTCGCAGCCACGGAATAAGTTGGCGGCGTTGTTCTTTGGTAGCGGAGGTATGATCGCCGGGAATGGTTGGGATAGCGCCTAACACGGTTACCCCGATGGCCCGCTCGATATCGTCGGGGTTGCGGATGATGCCGGTTTCCAGCCATTCCAAAAAGAAAATCACCAGCACCCCCACCAGCGCGCCAAACAACCCCGCCGCCAGGGTATTGATTTTGGTTTTGGGCGAATACTGTTCGTAGCCCAAGTTGTAAACATTATCCACAATGGTTACTTCCACCCGGTCGCGTTTGTCCTGGCGCTGATTCCAGGCGTCGCGGTCTTCTACAAAAACCTCGCCAGCGGTCTGGGCAATGTGCATCGCCACTTGCGGGTCTTTATCGCGGGCTTCAATTTGCAGGGTAAACGTTGAGGAGTCGGGGTTGACGAATAGTTTACCGAGCAGTTGCTCGGAACTCATATCCAACGGCCCCACGTCGCCGCTTGGCCGGTCGATGATCTTTTGGGCCATGCTGTGGGTGCTGATGTTGGTGGCGTAATTGCGCAACAGGTCTTTAATCGTGTTGCTTAAACCCCAATCGAGGCGAGCCGGGTTTACGCTGAGTTGGACGCTGGCGCTGTAAACCGGCGTTTGCATTTTACTCACCGCAAACGCACTGGCTGCGGCAATAAGCGCGACCACCACCATAATCCAGCCCCGTTTGCGCAAGATTCTGACATAATCGGTGATTTCCATAACGCTCCTCTAACAAATAGCAAATTACAATTTGCGACTTGCGATTTTTCCCGGCACTTCCGCCAGCACGGCGATACCCATTGCTTCCAATTCCGACCGGCCCCGCACGCTGTCATCCACGTAATCCAACAAAAAAACCAGAGCCAGGCCGGCTACTACGGCCAGCAGCAGGCGCACCGGCACATCGAGCCGTTGGGTGAGGGAGGGAGGATTGGCAACCGGAGGCGAGGGCTGGTCGATGACGTTGATGAGCGCGCCCGCCGTGCCCAATTGGCTCAGATATTTGGGACTATCCTGCTCCATCACCACAACGATGGCCCGGGCAATGTCGGCCAGTTCAGCCTCGTTGTCCCAAGCAATATTCAAACGCAAAATACGATGCTGCTTTTCGGCAATGGTCACCCCTCCAATCAAACCGGGTGGGATTTGCGCCGCACTACCCAGCTCGGCCAAGCGCCGGTTGACATCAGTTGCAAACGCCTGGCTACTGACAATGGCCGTCAGATCGTCGGCCAGGTATTCCGATGACAACCAGGCGTAGTAGCTATCAAAACTATACTGGTCGGGGACTTCTTGCGGCCTGACTCCCACGGTAAAACGCATGGTGGTACTATAGGTTGGCGGCGCAGCTTGCCGGGTAAACCAACTAACAATTCCCACCACCAATACTAATAGCACGGGAATCCAGATGCGTTTCCAGATGATGTACCAGTATTGCTTAAGCTCCATCCGCCACCAGCTTTCTCACTTTACCATATCAGCGCCGGGGTGTCATCGGGCAATTGGCGGAAATATCCAACCAAAATTGGTCGCCAAGGTAGGCTCTACAGTATAAGCCAAATGTCGGCATGTTCAAAATCATTTTTATCAAGACAATGTGTGCTATTTTATCCAAATTGCGCCAAAGTCCGTACCCGGTGAGTTTGACAGGTTCACCGGGTTGCTCCCGTCCGCGTTCATCAGGTAAACTTCTATATCACCGTCACGATCGGTATGGAAAAGAATCTGGGCGCCATCCGGGGACCAGGCAAAATCACCCTGAACCGAATCCGGGGCGGGGTTATTGGTCAGGTTCGTCGGGTTGCTGCCATCGGCATTCATTACATAAATTTCAAAATTGCCGTCCCGGTCCGAGATGAAGGCAATCTTGCTTCCATCCGGCGACCAATGGGGAAAGGTATCGTTGGCCGGGGATTGGGTAAGATTGACCGGGGCGTTTTCCTTGACGTCCAACACATAAATGTCGATGGGGCCGCCCTCCGGCGCTGTAGCCATAAAGGTCACTTTTTGCCCATCAGCCGACCATTGCGCTCCACCGGCGGGGTAACTGCCATCGGTTAGCAGTTGGGTCTCGTCTCCGGCCAGATTGGTGATAAAAAGCGTCATGCCCACCGCCGAGTCGGTGGCCAGAATAAAGCTGTCGGAACTGGACGACCAATCGCCAAATTGCCGCACATTGTCACGCTCGGTCAGATTGATTGATTCTTCCCCATCAATTTCGATGAGCCAAATTGCATTGGCTCCACTTTGATCACTATTCACGGCCACGTATTTACCATCGGGTGACCAGCTAATGGGAATGTTGACACTATCCGGCGCCTCACTGATTTTGGTTACATTGCTGCCGTCGAGGTTTATCAGAAACAGGTCCAGGCCCGTCGATCCACGGTCGCTGGCAAAGGCCAGGCGATCTTGATTGGCTGCGTGCAAAGGAATACCATCATTGCCGGGATCATTGGTAAGATTGGTAAGATCATTCCCCTCGCGATCCATGAGGTAAATTTCCCAATTGCCATCCCGATCGCTCATAAAGGCAATCCGCACCGGGCGAAACGAAAATAGCCTTCCCCCGCCAACCTGACGGTCCAGAAAAACAGCCGCCGTGGCTACAATTACCAACCCCACCATTATCACTATCGGCCACACATAAGTTGGCCGAGATGAAGATGGTTGAGTGGTTTCCTGGTCGGTCTGCGCCTCATCTGCCTGCTTGTTATCCATCTGACCTTCATTTTGGGCTAATAGATCTTCATTCATTTGAATTTGACCTTTCTAATTAAGTTTCAACGATTGTTGAAAAGACGCTCTAAATCCTGATAACCAGACTCAACCCAGAGGTTCAATTTTTGCTGGCCTTGTTCAACCAATTTTAATACACTTTTTTGTTCTGGTTGCGCCGGAGACGATGATTGCCACAACGGGGTCAACAATTTCTCCGCGCTTACGCTCAGATTGAGAGTAGCCGGGGTCAACGCCAGATTTTCTGCGGCCATTGTTGTCAGTGCGGCTGCGGCCCCAAAGGCGTAACGGCAAGGCTTAATGCCTTGTTGTAGAGCCAGACGCATGGTGCCAATCAACCGATCGTTCCACCCCAGTTTGCGGGCAGGGTCTCGGGTCACGCGCTCGATGGTATCACCCAAATAAGGATTGACCATACGCGCTAACAGATCATCGGCATAGTGGCGAAAACCTGTAGCGGTAAAAAGAGGGTCTACCCCCCCATATTTACGGATCAGAGCCTGGCCCGACTCTGCCAAAGAAGCCGCCCGCAAAAACGGGAAAACACCCGGCACTGCTTGCAAATGAATAATGTGTTTTACGCCTCGCACCGCGCCAATATAAGCGGCCAGAGCATGAAAGGCATTGTGACCATAGAGTTTGGCTTCTTCAAAGGGTAGTAACTGATCTTTTTCTTCAAAAACACCAATCCCTCTCCTGAACGATACCGCGCCCTCTGTTTTATCAAAGCGGATTTTGGAAATGAGAATTCGATTAAAAGACTCAACCAGAAATGCGCGTTCCCCGGCAGGGGTTACGGGCGCTATACCTCTTGCCTGGATCTCTTGGGGCGTGGTAATCACCCCACTCATCTTGCCAATGACGGTGTTAAGAAATCGAACCCGAGCCTGCACAGCGCTTCGTTCATTGGCCGGAATCTCGGCTAACACGTTTTCTGCCAGGATTTCGGCGGCGTGATTGTGATTCTCGGCGGCGTAGATAACGGCTGGCGGGCCACCCCGGGCAGCTTTCTCTCGCAGCCCGGCGGCCAGGAGGCGATGTAGACTGCCCGGTCCCGCCGACACATAATGGGTGATACTGGGAATGGCTGTGCCAAGTTCTTCGGCCCCGGCAATTGCCCGGATGAGCCGCTGGCGGTCTTGCCCGTGGGCCGGATTTTCAATTTCAATCGGTCCTATCTCGGTCTGTTCTATTCGGTCCGCGTGAGCGATATTGAGCCAAAAATACCCCTTCGCCTGGCGTACCGCGGTTACTACCTCAGGCATCACCTCGGCCACAACCAGACGACCAAAGACATCTGCCCGGAAGGCCTCATAAAGAAACAGGCCGGCCTGAATGGCCCCAAAACCAAAACCTACGTAGGTTCGTTTTCCGGTCAACCCCATCTGTTCATCAGCCTCCTGGCAACAAGAGGCTTCCTGATCGATGTCACTCGTGCCTCGTTCCGTCAGGCATGATGGTTCCGCTCAGCCAAGTGGAGCCAAAATCGGTCCTGGTTACATTGGCTCCCTGTAACCAGGCCCCTCGGGCATCAACCTGTACCAGGGTTGCCCCGCTCAAATTGGCCCAACGCAGATCGGCCCATCTCAAGTCGGTCCCCGCTAAATTAGCCTGACTCAAGTTAGCCCCACTCAAGTTAGCCCAGTCCAGGGTAGCGTCGCTCAAATCAGTTCCCCTGAGATTCGCCTGGCTCAGATTGGCCCATCTCAGATCAGCCCCTCCCAGATCAGCGCCGCTCAAATCGACACCCCACAGATTGGCCTCGCTCAGGTCGGTCCGGCGCAAATCCCTCTCACTAGTTCTACAATTGACCAGCGCCCATACCAGCCGCCATTTTTCCGCCAGGCGGGTTGTCTCATCAATTTCAGTCCCGGTCAGGATAGCACCCTGTAAATTGGCTTGACCAAGGTTGGTTCCCTGGAGTTTGGCCCCCCTTAGATTCGCGCCACTCAGATTGGCCCCAACCAGGTTGGCCCCGCGCAAATCGGCTCCGGTTAGATCAACGCCTTGTTGTTGAAAGGCGCCACTCAAATCGGCGCCGCTCAAATTGGCACGCTGTAAATCGGCCCCAACCAGGTTGACCTTCCGCAAATCCTCCCCGGCCATATTGACCTCAGCGCAATCTGGAGGGCAGTTAGCCGGTAGGCATGCGCTGAGAACCACCATAAAGCTTATGATGTAAATATGTAAAACGATAAATTTCAATTCTTTAAACCAGTATAACTGATTGAGTTTTGGACGCCTCATTGTGGCATAAGTGAGCCATCTCGTCAAACTATAAGCCGGTCAGGGGCGCGTCCAGAATTTTGTGCAACCTTCAGTTGCCCGAAATCCGGACAAACCAGGGGCGTCTCTGAATAAGGTTTAAATTTGCCAGTCCTGATAAATTATTCATAATAAGGGTCGGCAAAATTGGCTGAATCGCCACTGGTCAGACCAAAGTTATTTGCTGAGAAATTGGCTGTCACCCACAATATAACCCTTTTCCGGTGAAATTTTGCATGGCTACCGACGTGCATTCGCGTGAACAGCGCCTGCGAAAACAGGCCGAGTTACAATCGTTATCCACCCATCTGGCCAACTTACGGGCAAGAGAAGCCAGTTACGTTGAATTCTCTGCGGCTGTTCCCGAACTGCTGGTGAACCAGATCAAAGAAGTGCGCCACAAGATTGAAGAGGTTGAGGGTGAACTTCTGACTCTGGGGGATAAAACCATCGAGACGCCGGCCCGCCAGGCTTATCGAGATGCCTTTGCCGCCGAAGCAGCGGGCGATTATGCTAAGGCGATATCGCTATACAAAAGCGCTGCCCGCCACGACCATCCTGACGGTAACGCCGCTTTACGCAGTGTGCGTTATGCTCTCAAAACGGCTAAAAGTAGACCTGCCGGTCACGGCCCCTGGGCGCCTGTCTCAAGGGAGCGCCCCACCCCCCGGTTTTGGATTGGGGTGGTCGTTTTACTGATTATTGTTTTGATTGTGGGCTTTTCACTCAGCGGTCGTTTTACTTCGAACCCCCTTCCTCCTGTGGCCGAAGCGTCGCCTCCTACTCCTACCCCCCCCACCGTGGTGTTGATTATTCTTGATACCGCTACCCCGACGCCCACCAACACGTCCACCCCTACCCCCACCCCGACATTCACCGATACCCCCTCTCCCACCCCAACCGAGGAAATACCCATCGAAACCCCGACGCCTGTGGCCACCCTGCGCCCTCCTCCAAAAATTATCGGCCCTAAAGATGGGCTGGTATGGAAAGATGGAACCATTGTCTTTGAATTTGAGAATTTTAACCTGCCATATAACCAGCTCTATTGTCTCAACTCTATGAAGGGCTTTGATAAAACCAATACTGAAAATTGGAGCCATCCCGCCGTGGGTAGAAAAATTCCGGCCATTCCCATCGAAGCCAATGTCTTTCGCGTGGCCAAACAACAGGGCATGCGCTGTATCGTCTGGTCGACCAGCATCGGCCTGGACTCGTGTGACAACATCATCAGCGAAAATACCGAAGAGCGCATTATTGGCCTGCCAGAAGTGTGTAATTTTGACCAATAGTTCCTGGAAGTTTGAGACTCAAGTAAAAATCCTGCTGCCAACTGACCGCAGGATTTTTTGATTCACCTGCAATGTCACATTTGAGGAGTTAACTCGGCTAATTATTGGGGTACAGTTTCAAAACTGTAACCATCAGGTAAAGATTCCTCCCTCTGAAACCCTAATGTGACATTGTCGAAATAGTCAAGTTTGAAAATAGAATCCCCCCTAGTTCTATTCTGACATATACTACATCTTGTAGTATAATTGAATCAACCACTACATATTGATAGCTGGTTTGATTCTCAACCCGATTTTCAACCTGATTCTTGGTTCGATTCTCAATTAACTTACCATAATATTTGGAGCTATCAGCCGGATGTGGTAAAATAAACTTGTCATAATGTCGAGGTTTTATGGAAGCCCTAAAAGAACGCATCCGCCGGGAAGGAAAAAATCTCGGTAATGGTATTCTCAAAGTAGATAGTTTTATCAATCATCAAGTAGACCCGGCTTTAATGCTGGCCGTAGGTGGCGCGCTGGCGGCTCACTTTGGCGCTTTGGGCATCAACAAGGTGCTTACCGCCGAGATTTCCGGAATTGCCCCGGCGTTAACCACGGCCCTGGCGTTGGGCGTGCCGGTTGTTTACGGTCGTAAAACCAAACCTATCACTATGCCCAAAGACATTTACGTGGCCACAGCCCCTTCACATACCAAAGGTCAGGAAGTGCGGCTGATGGTTTCACCGGAGTTTCTGAACCACAACGATAAAATCCTGATCATTGACGATTTCCTGGCAACCGGCTACACCATTATGGCGCTGGTCCGGCTGGCCCAACAGGCCGGGGCCGAAGTCATCGGTGTGGGCACGGTGATTGAAAAATCCTTTGAAGGAGGTCGAGCGCAATTAGAGGCAATGGGCCTGCGGGTGCGTTCGCTGGCCGTGATCGAAAAAATGACCGATGACGAGATCGTTTTTGCGAAAGGCGTATCGCCATGACGATCGGGCCACGCGAGACAATTGTTGTGCTTGATTTTGGCTCACAATACAGCCAACTGATTGCTCGTCGGGTCCGCGAACTGGAAGTTTACTGTGAACTGATACCCTACCACGTCCCCGCCGACCAAATTTTGCACCTCAATCCCCTGGGTTACATCCTGTCGGGTGGTCCGGCCAGCGTCTATGCGCCCGGCGCTCCGCATCTGCCGGAGTTTGTCTTAACAACCAAAAAACCTGTGTTGGGTATCTGTTATGGCATGCAATTATTGACCTACCACCTGGGCGGTCAGGTTGACCCCGGAGCCGAGCGCGAATACGGCCCGGCGGAAATTCAACTGGTCAATCCGGAAGCATCCCTGTTCAATCATTTGCCCGCCCTGGATAGATTGCCGGTTTGGATGAGTCATGGCGACCGGGTGACCCGCTTACCGGCGGGTTTTCAAGTTTTGGCCCAATCGCAAAATTCACCCTATGCCGCCATTGGCGACCCGGCGCGTGGATTGTACGGTTTGCAGTTCCACCCCGAGGTGACGCACACCCCCCAGGGCAAGGAGCTGTTGCAAGCTTTTCTCTATGATATTTGTGGTTGCCGTGGCGGTTGGACGCCGGGCAACTTTATCAAAGAGAGTATCGCCCGGCTTCAGACGCAAATTGGCCACGGAAAGGTGGTTTGCGGGTTGTCGGGCGGCGTCGACTCGGCGGTGGTGGCTGCTCTGCTACACCAGGCCGTGGGTAGCCAATTAACCTGCATTTTTGTCAACAACGGTTTGTTACGTAAAAACGAGCCGGAACAGGTGACGCAGACCTTTGCCAAAGAGATGCACGCCCGGTTGGTGGCCGTGGATGCCACCGAAGATTTTTTAAGCGCCCTGGCCGGGGTGACCGACCCGGAAACCAAACGCAAAATCATCGGCGAGAAATTCGTTCGTATTTTCGAGGCTGAAGCCCGTCGCCTGGGGCAGGTTGATTTTTTGGCCCAAGGTACACTCTACCCGGACATTATCGAAAGCGCCAGCCGCGACGAACAGGCTGGTGCCGCAAAAATCAAAACTCATCACAACGTGGGCGGTCTACCGGAGGATATGGATTTTGAGTTGGTTGAGCCGTTGCGTTACCTGTTCAAAGACGAAGTCCGGGCGGTGGGTGAAACCCTGGGACTCCCGGCCCAAATTGTATGGCGACATCCCTTTCCGGGACCGGGGCTGGCCGTGCGAGTGGTGGGTGAAGTCACCTGGGAGCGGTTGGAAACGTTGCGCGCCGCCGATGCTATTTTGATTGAGGAGTTGTGGGTCGCGGACTGGTATCACCAAACTTCGCAGGCCTTTGCCGTATTGTTGCCGGTGCAGAGCGTGGGCGTGATGGGCGATTATCGTACCTATGCCGACGTGATTGCGCTTCGGGCGGTGGTAACCGATGATTTTATGACCGCCGATTGGGCGCGTTTGCCCGAAGCGTTGTTGGCCCGCCTCAGTAATCGCATTGTCAACGAAGTCGCCGGGGTCAACCGGGTGGTTTACGATATCAGCAGCAAACCACCCGCCACCATTGAATGGGAGTGAAAGTCTATCCGGCCAGGTTTTCTGGAGAGATAAGGAGGTAATCCTATGGCCGCCGAGATAAAAACCGTTATTGGCCAACTGAGTATTGCGGGAGGCAGCTGGCGTGGCGATGCGCCCAACCAGGTGGCCGTGCGCGAACCAAAATCGGCGGACGCGCCCGGCGCAGGCAAGGGTGATTTGTTTGTGTTAACCGAAGCGCGTGGTCCAGTATCTAACCGGGACGACCTAGAACAACAACTGGCCGAAACCATTCGCGATGCCTATTACCTGGCCCGTGGTTCGATTACGGCCAGCCTGCGTCGCGCCTTGCAGGCAGCCAGTGACCAGCTTTACCGTCACAACCATCAGGCCAGAGCCGACCAGCGAGTTGTGGCCGGGGTGGTGGCGGTGGTGGTGCGCGACAAAGATGCCTTTGTGGCCCAAATTGGCCCCGCCGCCATGTTTGCGCTATTGAGTGGCTATATCCGTCGCTATCCAACTCACTCGACGTGGTTGGATGACGCCCTGGCGCCAAAGCACGATGCCCCGGCTTTGGGCGCCCGGGCGGTGGTTGAACCCAATTTGCACCATCTGCGCGTTAGCCCAAACGATATGCTGATTCTGGCCGACAGCCGTCTGGCCGGCCAGTTACCATTAGACGATGTCCTCAGATCGGCTGATCCACACCATGTGAAAGCCACGGTTAAAAGATTGGGCAAAGTGGCCCAGGCCAGCAATTGTTCGGCCCTGGTTCTGTCGATTGCCGAGGCGGAACCGTCGGCTTTTGATGTATTAAAACAAAATACCCCCGGCGTTTTGAAAAAAGGCGCGCCGGCCCAGTTGAGCCGGTTTTTTGGCCGTCGGCAGGCCGCCACGGCCACCCCGACCATGCCGGTAGCCGAAGCGATTATCGAACCACGCCCCGTATCGGAACCGATGGCGGCGACCCTCTTCCCCAACCGATCGGCCAAAGCGCAACCACAAACAGCCCCGGTTGGCCGTAAACCCAAAACGAGAAACGGCCAACCGCCAGCCCAATCGATGGAGTCTGAAGCCCAATTCAGCCAAGATGAGTCGATACCTGAGACGTATTATGACCTAGATTACCGGCTGGGCCAGGACGCCAGAGTGATGGCTTCGGTAGCGCAAGAAGCAAACTACCGACCCCAGTGGCGGCGCCGGCAGCCTTCACCGGCAAGTATGATCTTGCGCTGGATAGGGACCAGTTTACTGATTCTGGTGACGTTGCTGGGTACCGGCCTGAAAAATATTCTGGCTTTGGTGTTGCCGCGTTCCGGCGGGTATCCTTCGCGCCAGGCCGGCGCCCACGTATATCGACACCAATCCTCACCCATTCCGTGGACCTTGTTGCGCAACATTGCTATTGCTCTCCCCTTTCTGGTAGCCATTGTGGTAGGGGTTAGATATTTACAAAAAGGGCGCATGATCGAAGCTGAATATACCGGCTTTGTCACGACAGCCCAAAATAAGTTCCAGCAGGCCCAAGCTATTGCCACTACGGACCCCGGCACGGCCGTGAGTCTGATGGAGGAGGCCGAGACCGCGCTGGTTGAAGCCGAAACTATCAAAGTGGGCCAACCGGAGATTGCTGAACTACGCCAACAAATGGCCACTATGGCCGATGAAGTTGGCAATGTTCAGCGGCTTTACTATATGCCGCAACTCTATCAGTATGCCGATGCAGGCACAAAGTTAAAACGGATAGTGGTGCAAGGGGTCGAAGTTTATGTGCTGGATAGCGGCAGCGACCGCATCTTTCATCACCAACTGGATGACCTGGGTGAAGCGTTGCTGCCAAACGATGAAGAAACGTTGGTGTTGACTTCGCGCGGGCAGGCGGTCGAAGGGGTGACGGTGGCCGACCTGCTGGATATGGTCTGGATGCCTGCCGGAGGCAATCGCCAGACCAGTGATTTGGTGATTTTGAATACCACCGGCTTGCTGGAATTCGATCCCAATTGGGACATTACCACCGCGGCCCTGGCCGGAGGCGAGTTGATGACCTTGCCCGTGGCTGTATCGAGCTATTTTGGCAATTTTTATATTCTTGATCCCCAGGCCAACCGGCTGCTGCGCTACCTGCCTACCACCGATGGCTACAGCGCCCCCCCCGAAAATTACTTTCCAGATGACCAGCCGGTTGACCTGTCCAAGGCGGTTGACCTGGCCATTGATGGGGCGGTGTATGTATTATTTGGAGACGGGCGTTTAAGTAAGTTTGAAGGTGGCCAACCGGTTGAGTTCAATATGTCGGGTTTGGACCGGCCATTCAAAAACCCCATCTCCGTTTTCACCGCCCCGGATGAGGAAGTGCAATACTTGTATGTGGCCGACGCCGGTAACCGGCGTATTGTGCAATTAGAAAAGGACGGCCGCTTTGTCCGCCAGTTCAAGCCCCGTGAGGGCGAGGCGGTTTCCTTTGCCGATTTGCAGGATATTTACGTGGATGAATTGGGGGGGCGGTTGTATATTTTGGACAGCAACAACCTTTACCTGGCCAATATACCCCGGCAAGGGGCTGAATGATTTTTTTTGGCAAAAAAACCAAACGCCCGACAGCCAAATCGGGCGTTTTATTTACTCGCCGATGATCTTTACCAACACTCGCTTGCGGCGCTCCCCATCAAACTCGCCGTAAAAAATCTGCTCCCAGGGGCCAAAATCCAGGCGACCGTCGGTTACTGCCACCACCACTTCACGCCCCATGATCTGGCGTTTGAGGTGGGCATCGGCGTTATCCTCGCCGGTGCGGTTGTGGCGATACTGGCTAACTGGTTCATGCGGCGCCAGTTCCTCCAACCATTTTTCGTAATCATCATGCAGGCCACGTTCATCATCATTGATAAACACCGAGGCCGTAATGTGCATCGCATTGACCAACGCCAGACCTTCTTTGATCCCGCTTTTCTGTAAACACGCTGCCACCTCGGGCGTGATATTGATAAAGGCCCGGCGACCCGGTACATTAAACCACAATTCTTCGCGATAACTTTTCATGAAATGGATATTCTCCTTTGGGTTTGCGGCAAGTTCCAAACCGCTACCTGCTGGTTTTTTCCCCAGGATGTAGTTCACTCGCCGCCGGGTTGGCCAGACTGATTACCCTTACTAAAACTTTCTCCGGCAAGATGAGGTTAAATAATATAGGGGCAGGTAATCAGACGCAAGCACTTTTTTGAGCGATGCCCGATTTGAAAACAACATCTCAGGTTCGCAACGGCTTTCTGGCCACAACCACCATTCTTGACGAATCAGCCGATAACGGCTGGCCGCCATTACCTAATATTTTGTGAATCTCCAGGCACACTCTCTTTAGCAAGTCTCGGATTTCTGTGGCGTTATACAACCGGATGGAGAAGGGCTTGTCTTTTCTGATTCCATCCCGAATGACAATGCGCCGGTTATGAAAACGTCCGGTGAGCGCATCAAAGGAAAGACGGTTAATCATCAAGTCGCCGTCCTTGTCAACTACGTGGCAGGAGGGAAGATCCTTTACCACAACATCGCGGTTGGGGATGTCGAACCCCAGCAACCCGCCGGGCTTGAGTGCCCGCGCCACGCTCTCCAGCACCTGCACGTTCTCGTCATCATCAAAGTAGCCAAAACTGGTGAACAATAGCACCACCCGATCGAATTCCTCCATAAAGCTAAGCTGGCGCATGTCACCTTGCCGGTAGTCCACCTGCAACCCCATTTGAGTTGCCTGCTGGCGGGCAAGCTCCAGGAAACCGGGCATAAAATCCACCCCGGTTATGGAATGGCCAAGCGCGGCCAAACGGTTGGCGTGTCGTCCGAACCCGCAGGCCAGATCAAGGATTTTCATGGGGGAGTCAAGTTCGAGCGACGTCACCCACAAAGCGACCTCGGCGTCGGAACGTTCGTCGGTCAGGTCATCACGGTAGACATACATATAGTCATCGACCTCGAAAACAGCATCAAGGCCGAAACAAGCATTTGACGACGTATTCTTGCCCACTTACTTTTCTCTCATCCCCCTATTTTCAGGTATGGGAACGTTTACCATAAATAAAACGGAAACATCTAACGGATTGGGTGCGCCCGTAGTTCATTGTAGCATAGCCGGGGTTTGGAGACAAGGTATCGGCGGATTACGGCAAAGATTCTTTGGTATCCTTGGAGCACTTTGTGGTAAAAATCCTTTTTGGTTCGGACTCGTTCGGGTCAGAAGACATTCCTTCAAGCAAAAACCTGGCTTCCTGCAAATCCGGCATGTCAAAACCTTCGGTGAACCAACCGGAGATGGCGGCCAAACGTTCTCGGGTTTCGGCAACCCGGCCTTGTTTTTGCTGAAGCCGGGCCAGGCTGACAGTGGCCCGCAGCTCCCATAACCGTAACTGCTGTTGCCGGGCTACATCAATGGCTTGCTTAAACAGACTTTCCGCCGCACGCTCGATACCCTGCTTTACCAATAGCTCGCCTCTCCCCCGGTATATTTCGGCCAGAAAAGAGCGCGCCCCGGTCTGTTCCGACAGGTTCAAGGCCTCGGCCAAAAGTTCCAGTCCCCGGTCAAATTGCTTGAGTTGGCCGTAAACTTCTGCCAGTAGCGTATAGAGATGCACCATCGAAGCCTGAGTGCCGGCGTTTTGTAGTTGGGCCAGTCCGGTGGTCATTAGCGGCAGGCCGGTTTCCGGTTCTCCCAGCCCGGCCAAACCCCACCCGTGGTAAAATGTTGCCCAGCCGTGATAACCGCTTGACGGGTTATCTTCCAACATGGCCAGGGCCTGTTCGGCATGAGCTACAGTTTCTTGCGGGCAATTGCCGACAGTGTAAAAAATAGCACCGGCAACAATCGAGGTGATGATCCGGGGATACGTGCGATCCAAGGCCCGGGCCTGCGCCAATGTTTGTCGGCTGTAGGCCACCGCCTGTTCAGGATAGCCCAGCAATAAAAAAATTTGGGGCAACCACATCCAGGAAAAAATTGCTTCTTCCCGGCCGGCGGGAATAGGTAAATCGACCTCGTTTTCGTGAGAAGGGTAAAGGGCAATGCTCTTTTCCAAATGGGTTCGCGCCGTTGGGTAATCACCAAAAAAGAAGTGGCTGATACCCACCATTCTATGTCCAATAGCCTGGTAAACCGGGTGATTCAACCGTTCGGCCAAAGCCAATAATTGTTGGGCAAAGGTCAGGGCCTGCCGGTGGTCGGCGCGGGCGTTGGTCACGTTAGCCAGCGCCTGCAATACGGGCAGCATTAACGGGCCTTCACCCAATTTTTGGCCCAGCGCGTAGGCCCGTTGCAAAATTTCCCCGCTTTCCGGTACCCCCCAGCCTTTTTCGGTAAAAATGGAAGCCTCAAGCCCCACCAGCAATTCCAATTCGCGCCGGTCGCGTTCTGCCGAAGGCGGTTGCTGCGCCAGTAAGGCCAGCCCGCGCCGGTAAAAGGCTATGGCTTCAGCCGGGGCCGCCAGCCGCTGCGCCTCTTGCCCGGCTCGAAGCAGATAGGAAATCGCCCGGTCAATCTGGCCGGCGGCTTCAAAATGCCAGGCCAGAGCAGTCGCCAGATCGGCCAACTTAGCCGGGTGTCCGGCATACTGTTCGGCCAATTTCAATCCTACCCGGTGATGCCGCTCGGCTCGTTTTACCGGGTCCTGTCGTTGGTAGAGATATGTCTGAAAAAGGTGATGGGCAAAACGATACCGGGAAAGACGCTGTTTGCCTACCCAATCTACTCTGACCGCTCGCACCAGGTTATGTTGTTGACTCAACGGCCCGCTGAGATCGTTTCTGACCTGGGCCGCATTAACGTCCTGCACTTGCGCCACCACCTCGGCGTTGAATTCCACCCCCTCTACACTGGCGATGTTCAGCATTTCCTGCCAATCAGGAGACAGCCGGTTGATCCGTTCAGTAATAACGGCTTCAACCCGGGCCGGCAGATGGGTCCAATCGGGCCGGGTGTCGACCCATCGCCCGGTTTCGTCCGGCTTTAGCTCGCCGCGGTTCCGCATTTCGCGCAGGAGTTCCAGGGTAAAAAGCGGATTCCCGCCGGTATGATTGTATAAAGTTTGTCGAAATGTGGTTCCCAGCCGGTTCGGTTCCCGGTCCAGTAACGCATCTACAAACGAAAGGTCGGTAGCCCCGTCCAGATCAAGACGAATCTCCCCAAACCGGCGTTGAAATTCATTGATGACCGGCGCCAGCGGGTGCCGGGTATCGGGCGAGGACGCGATCAATTGGCTGGGGCGGTAGGCACCCACCAGGAAAATACGGCTGCCGGCCAGATGTTGCCCCAGGTGAAACAACAAGCTGACCGAACCGGCATCCGTCCAATGCAAGTCATCCAGCAGCAAGACCAGCCGGCGCTGTTGGGCCAACCGGCGCAACACGCGGGTTAACTGCTCAAATAGGTCGGTGGGGGCAAGGTTTGACTTAAGCGGTGCCGGGGGCCAGGGGACAAAACGTTGCGCCCAGGCCGCTCCTCCGGCAGCAAAGGCCTCAAGGTGGGCGGCCAGGGCTTCACCCGATACAAAGTGGGCGGCCAGCCCCGGCCCATCTTCGGCCAGGGCTTGCACTACCTGGGGCAGGAACTCCCACAAGCGACGGCTATGCTCCGGAGTGATTAGACCACCGGCCCGTTTGGCTTCAATATCCCCACTGAGCATTTGCACAATTTCCCGAAACGGTAGATAGGGCACACCCTGCCCGCCATAGGCGCTGCACTGGCCGCCGGCCACCACTACGTCGTGGCTGCCGGCCATCGCCCGGCAGGCAAACTCGTGCAGCAGGGTGGTTTTGCCGCTGCCCGCCTCACCGGTGACGAAGATCACTTGCCCTTGCCCGGTTTGGACCGCATCAAGCGCGTTTTGCAGTTTGGCCAGTTCCGCCTCTCGGCCTACGCAGTCGGGTAATTTTTCTGTGGTCTGCCTTGCTGGTGGAGGAGAGAATAGTTGCCCGCGTCCCTGCCAAATTTCTGTGGCCAGGCTGACGGTTTCCGGCGCAGGCGCAACGCCCCATTCAGTTTCCAAAAAACGGCGACAGGCTTCGTACTGGGCCAGAGCCGCACTCCGGTCTCCGGCCAGGGCCAGCAATTGCATCAAGCGCCGGTGCGCCTCTTCGTTCCACGGTTCAAGCTGAAGCTGGCGGCGAACATAGTTTTGAGCTTGCTCAGTGTCACCCTGCGTTTCAAACAGTTCCGATAGGCGGCGCGTAGCTAAAGCAGCCTGCCGCGTCAACTGTTCGCGGGTGAACAACAACCACTCTTCAAAGGACGGGCTATCGTCCAGGCCAAAACCGGCCAAAAACTCGCCCCGGTACAGGGTCAGGGTGCTTTCCAGCAACTCAATAGATCCCTCAACGCTCTGCACCACCTGCGGCAATTGGGTCAGAACGCGGATAAAGGTTTGCGCATCAACCTCAATGTTGGCCTGGGGATTCAGTTGAATAGTCTCGCGGGAAATCAATAAAAAGGGCGGCTCGGCGGTTCGGTCGCCAATAACGCTTCGCAGATTAGAGAGGGCATAACGCAGGCTGCTTAACGCCGCCCGGTCCGGACGGTTGGGCCACAGCAGCCCGGCTAAAAATTCCCGGTTGTGGGCGCGCTCCGCTTCTGCCGCCAGGTAAGCCAGCAGCCCCAGAATTTTGGAGCCGCCCTGCCAGGCCACCGGCTCACCTGCCAAAACCACCTGCGGCGGCCCCAATAATGATATCGAAAGACAACCCATCAACCTCAATCCAATCGCACTTAAAAACTCTAATCGCCTTCTATTATATATGTTTGCAGCATCACTTGCCAATTTTTTCGATTCAGCCCTTTCAGCACCCAGACTCCGCACGGTTAGCGCACGTTTAAATGATACACTGCTGGAAACAATTTTTGAGAGACTCCAATGCCCCCCCAGCAATCTATTTATCTGGCCTATATGCTGCGGCTGTGGCAGGCCGGACAGAGCGAAAACGGCCCGGTCTGGCGGGCCGCCATCGAAAGCCCGCACACCGGCGAGCGCCGGGTGTTTGCCGGCCTGCCGGAGTTATTTGCTTTTTTGCTGGAAAAGAGTGAGCAAAAAGGCACCGACTTACATTTGAACAACAAGGAGTAATCTGATGACTGGTTCCCCCCATTTCTATCGAATCTGGCTCATTGCCATTGTGTTTACCCTGGCCGGACTGGCCTTTACCGCCGCCCCTGCTCTAGCCTGCGGCGGCGGGGTGCTGTGCGTAGATGCCGACGCCACCGACCCCACGCCCGACGGCCTTTCCTGGACCACAGCCTTCACCAACGTGCAGGATGCGCTGAATGTGGCCGCCAGCGGCAACGAAATCTGGGTGGCCGAGGGGGTTTATTACCCCGACGAGGGCGCGGGCCAGACAGGTAATGCCCGCTCCTCTACGTTCGGCATCGTGTCGGGCGTGGCCCTCTACGGCGGTTTTGCCGCGACAGAGACTTTGCGCATCGAACGCGACCGGGAAACCCACCTCACCGTGCTCAGCGGCGACCTCGAGCAGAACGATACCGTGGATACCCACGGCGTGGTTACTGACACAACCGCCATCATCGGCAGCAACGCCTATCACGTGGTGACCACGTTTGAAGTGACCGATACGACCACCCTGGACGGCTTTACCGTGACCGCGGGCTATGCCGATGGCACCGGTTTTCCTGATGGCTACGGCGGGGGGATGCTTAACTATGGAGATTTCTCCGGCGCGCGTCTTTCTACGCCACAGGTGAACCACGTTATCTTTAGCGGCAACTATGCCGGTGAAGCCGGGGGCGGTATGGTGGACTTCACGCTTGAAGGCGCCACGCTGACCGACATCACCTTTGTCGCCAACCGTTCGGGTGATGATGGCGGCGGGCTGGCCTTCTATCACAGTGGCGTGGGCAGCTATCGAGACAGCCGGCTCGAGGGGCTCACCTTTGAGCGCAATGTCGCGGCCAGCGCGGGCGGGGGCATGTTCCTCGATGGCAGCAGCCCGGCTATCAGCAATACCACCTTTGTCGAAAACACAGCCAGTGCCGGGGGAGGGATGTTCTCCTGGACTTTGGGCCAAACGATGCATCCGGCCCTGGCGAACACCACCTTTCTCAGCAACACGGCCCGCAGTTTCGGGGGTGGCCTGGCCTCGCAGACCGATCAGGTTTCGTCTAGCAGCATCACGCTGACAGACGTTACTTTTACCGGCAACGAGACCTGGGCGAGTGGTATAATCGGCACGGGTGGCGGGATGTACCATGCGAGCGGCCCCGCGACGCTGACCCGCGTGGTTTTTGAGAACAACGTGAGCAGAAACTATGGTGGCGGGTTTCACCTCGAAAACAACGGCAGCGCCACGCTGAACGAAGTTTCTTTTATCGGCAACACCGCCGATAACGGCGGGGGCATCTGCATAGGAATTGAAAGCACCCCGGATAATAGTACCCTGACCCTGACGCGCGGCGTTTTCATCCATAACAGAGCCTGGTTCGCCGGAAGTGGAATGATGCAAGCACACGGTGACAGCACACTGGTAGACGTGATGTTTAGCCAAAACACCGTAGACACGTACGGCGGAGGGGTGTCTATCTACGACGGCACGGCGACGCTGTTAGGGGTGACCATGGCCAACAACACCGCAGGCCTCGACGGCGGCGGCTTATATGTCTATAACAATGGTAACGCAACATTGGCCAACAGCATTCTGTGGGGCAATAGCGCCACTCAGGATGGCGACCAGATTCAAAATGATGGCACGTTGGATATTACTTACAGCGACATCCAGGAGTCCGGCGGCGGGGGCAACAATCTTGACGCCGACCCCCTCTTTATAGATGCGGCGAATGACGACCTGCGCCTGAGCTATCTCTCCCCGGCCATTGATGCGGGCAATAGCCTCAGCGTGACCACCGGCATCGATTTGGCCGGCAATCCACGCATTGTTGGCGCGGCGGTGGATATGGGGGCGTATGAATTAGCCGGCCCGATCATAACCTTGCAAAAATCAGTTACGCCAACCCAGGGCGTGCCCTATCACGGGGTTGTTACCTATACCCTGGCCCTGGCCAATGTTGGCGTGCAAAGCGATACCGTCACCCTGACCGACACCTTGCCTGACAAAATAAGCTTTGGCGGCTGGGTCAGCCAACCGGCGGGAACTCTTCGCAACGGGAATACCCTTACCTGGACCGGGGCCATCACGGCTGAGGAAACCATCACCCTGGCCTTTACCGCCACCCACAGCGGCAGCACCGGCGACATTATTACCAATACTGCTTACTTCAGCGGCACCGGCCAAACCGGCCACAACGCCGCCACATTTGCCCTGAATCAACCCCCCAGCGCCAACGCCGGCGTGGATCGATCTGTTATGCAGGGAGAACTGGTGCAACTCGATGGCTCCGGCAGCAGTGATTCCGAGGGATCTCCTCTCACTTACACCTGGTCGCAAACTGGCGGCCCGGCGGTGAGCTTTACCCCCACGTTGAGTATCACCACCTTTACCGCGCCATCAAACGCAGAGGTGCTGACCTTCACCCTGGCTGTCACCGATACCGGCGGCCTGGCCGATACAGACGAGGTGGTGGTCACCGTCGAAGGACAACGCCTTTACCTGCCATTAATCTGGAAACAGTAATCATCTTACTATCATCTTTAACCAAAAGGAATCAAAAATGAGTAAGCTCAGATACTTCATCATCGGTTTTCTGCCGGTTGTGGCCCTGGTTGTGTTGCTGGTTTATCCGGTGTTCGCCGCTACCATCACCGTGACCAACGGTAATGATTCGGGCCCCGGCTCTCTGCGCCAGGCCATTGCCGACGCGCAGCCTGGCGATACCATCACCTTTGCCGGCGACACCGCCATCACCCTGGCCAACCCCCTGGTAATCAACAAAAACCTGACCATCGACGGCGAGACACACGCCGTCACCGTCAGCGGCAACGATGCCGTGCGCGTATTTCAGGTTTATACCGATACTCACGTCACCTTCGATAGCCTGACCATTGCCCACGGCAAAGTCATCACCCCCGAGATTGGCGACCATCCCGCCGGCGGCGGCGTCAAAATTGAAGCGGGCGCGGTGGTTACGCTGACCAACAGCACGGTCTTTAGCAACATCGCCACCTACGATGCTGATCCGGATCCTGCTTCAGAGGATTACTACGGGCACGGCGGCGGCGTCTACAACCTGGGCGCGCTGACGGTCATCAACGCCACCTTTGCCGACAATGTGGCCTCAAGCAGAACCGGGTATGTCAATGGCGACGGCGGGGCCATCTACAACCGGGGGACGCTGGTGGTGACGGACAGCGCGTTCACCGGCAATGCGGCCGAATCGGGCGGGGCCATCTATAACCGCTCCGGCGCAACGCTGACGGTTGAGAGCAGCACCATCTCCGGCAATTCGGCCCCCTGCGGCGGGGCCGGCATCAGCAGCCGCGGCACAGCCACCGTAAGCGACAGCACCATTGCCGACAACGTGGCCCCCAAGCCCCCCGACTGGTCGTGCGAAAGCGACGCCGCCGGTATCGGCAACAGTGGCGGGACCATGACGGTCAGCCGCTCCACTATCTCCGGGAACATCAATGAGGATGGTTCCGGCGGCGGCCTGAGCAGCTATGGCTCCAACCCCGATCAGGGTCACTTGACCGTACTAGACAGCACCATCTACAACAACGTAGCCAATAGCCACGGCGGCGGTATCTACAACTGGTGGGACTCCGTGCTGACCGTGACCAACAGCAGTATCTACAGTAACACCGCCAACTGGTATGGCGGCGGCATCCTCAGCGGCGGCAGTCAAAACACAAAACTGACGCTCATCAACAGTACGCTTTCTTGCAACATGGCCCAGGATGGCGGCGGTCTGTGCAACGGCACCCCTGTTGGCTTTGCGGGTGAAGTGCTGAGTATGACCAACAGCACCGTGGTCAGCAACACCGCCACCGGCAGCGGCGGCGGTGTTTACAACTGGAATTCTGCCAGTGTGACCCTGGACAACATCATCCTGTGGGGCAACACCGCGCCCGCCGGCCCGCAAATTTACAATAACAGCACCAACCGGCCCACCATCAGCGCCAATGATATTCAGGGCTCCGGCGGTTCCGGCGCCTGCTGGGATACCGCTCTGGGTACGGACGGCGGCGGCAATATTGATAACAATCCACTGTTTGTGGATGCGGCCACCGGCAACCTGCGGCTGCATCTTAACTCGCCTGCCATTGACGCAGGGAACAACAGCGCCGTGCCCGGCGGCCTTACTACCGATCTGGCCGGCGCGCCTCGTTTTATGGATGTGCCCACGGTCACCGATACCGGCAGTGGTACCCCGCCTATTGTGGATATGGGCGCTTATGAAACCGGCCCAGCGCTGACGCTGGAAAAATCTGTTGCGCCGGAGACAAACCCCCAGGGGGTCGTTACCTACACCCTGGTTCTCAGCAACACCGGCGCGTTGAGCGACATCGTCACCCTCACCGACACCCTGCCCGGCGGGGTTGACTTTGGCGGCTGGGTCAGCCACCCGGCGGGGATGGCGCAGCACAGCAACACCCTCACCTGGACGGGAACTATCACAGCCGGAGACAGCGTCACGGCTATCTTCACCGCCACGATTACCGGCAGTTCCGGCGGCACGATTGCTAACACCGCCCACTTCAGCGGCACCAATCAAACCGGCCTTAGTAGCGCCGCGTTTACTCTAAACTCCAACTCGCAACTCTACCTGCCGGTGATTTGGAAGCAGTAATCAGGCTAATCCGTTTTGAGGTAGCATAGTATCTGACCACAATGACTTAACTACCTGACATGCTCCGGCGGTGAAGGTTGGGCAATATCGAAAGCGAACCGGTGTGGCGGGCGGCTGTCAAAAGCCCGCACACCGACGAGTATAAAATTTTTGGTTTGTAACCTGTCGCCCTAAATGGCAGGTTACAAACCCGCCCTACGGGTCTGCCACGATTTAGGGCGGGGCCACCTTGTAGGAAATACGCGCAAATTAAAAGTCATAATATCCGGTTGAGACTATCATAACTTCAACCAGCGCAGTCTCGCTGGTAAGGGCCGACACATCGAAGGTCAATTCAAAAACGTCCCCCCGCTGCAATACCAGATAATGTTGGTCAACCTGGGCCAGCAGCCCGGCCTGGGGTAGTTTGGCGTTGGGCCAGACCGGTGTCCCCTCCACTTCCAGGTAGAGCGTGTCCAGGTAGGTAGTTTCCGGTTTTTCCTCTCTGATCTGAAGACGGATCAGGCCATCTTGCACGGGAATTGCTCCCAATGGCACCCGCTGGGTTGTTTCCAGGGATTTGGATTTGAGATTACGCAGAATTTCGCTGCGCCGTTCAAAGGTTTGGCCGTTAAAAACATAAACCCAGGGACAGGCCCAGCCGTCCTGGTCGGTTAAGGTAATGGTAACGTTATGCTGTCCGCCGGGTTCAATGGTCACCACCTGATAATCCGACGACGCGCCGCCGCCAGTGATACCCGCGTATAAGATAACGTCATCGCCTACGCCGGCCTCTTCGCGTGACAGGGGCGCGGCAATAAAACAGCCGCCCACATAGTAACGGCCCGGTTCAAGTTCGGCCCGGTAGGGGACGGGGTGCAACACGGACAGGTCCCAATTGACTTCTCTCAGGTCACTGCGAAATTGCAGCGGCTCGTTGGCGCCGGAGAAGGCCAGGCTGCTACAGATATGACCGGGAAGGTGATGATTGGCCTCATATTGCGCGGCGGGCATCACCACCGCCAGGTGACGAATGTTGGGAGCGTCTTTACTATAGTTGAACGTTTCGCGGTACCATTGGCCGATGTACATAATGTCAACCGTTAACAGGCCGGAGGCTTCGCTGGCAGCGCCGGTTTGAGCCGAACCGGGCTCGACCGGCAGCGGCTCAACCTCGGCTGGCAGCCATAAAATTTGCCCGCTGTGAATGAGGTGGGGATTGCTAATCATGGTGAAGCGGCTGTCGGCTACAGCCCGACTATTGGTAGCCTGCCAGATGACCGGCCAAAATTGTTGACTGCCATAGAATCTTTCGGCCACTCTGGCCAGGCAATCGCCGGGCTGCACCGTATATTCCTGGCCGCCAGTTTGTGCGGGCGGCGCGGCCATCACCATGCGGACGCCACAGATACACAAACCCAATATTACCAACAATTTAATGAGATGTTTCATTGGCTCACTCCTTCGAGTCATTTTCTCTTACGGGCCGCTCGCCCCGGTTTTCTCCGGCGCAGTTCGTCAAGATCATACTCTCCTTGCAAAACACCCTGGATGTCTGTCATGGTGTAACCCTCCATCAATAACTCGCGCACGTCAACCCCCAAACGTGCGCTGATGCTGCCAATATTGCCCTGCGCAATATCAGCCGGTTGCGTTGATGGCACCGGGCGTTGACTGGCGTCGTGAATGACCGGCGGTGTGGCTGATGGATTCAACTCAACCGCCTGGCGCATCATTGCCTTGAGCGTTGGATAATTGGCAATTTTGGAATGGATAATGGTCAACCAGGCCCTGAGCCGACCTTTTTGATGGATTTGCAGGTTGCCCATCTGGCTAAACTTGATTTCGGTCACCTGTTCCCAGGGCAGCAGTTTTGACCCGGCCACAAGACCCTGCCGGTTGAGGCCAAGGTGGGGGCCAAAGGCGACAGTCTCACCGGCTTTGTAGGCGGCAATCGCCTGCGGCAGCAATCGTTTATCCACCTCTTGTTGAAGGGTCAAACCCAGACTTCTCACCCCCTTAATGGCATTGTCTAACCTGACTGATTGGCCGCCGCTTTGCTGCACCGTGTAGGCCCACCAGCGGGGATGGCTCATTCTCCGACCGCTATAGGTAATAGTTTCGTACACTTCGGTTATGTCATCCCAACGGCAGGAGATAGGCCGGCGACGCCGGTCGGTAAAAATAAAGCCGTTGTCGTACACCGCGGCGCTCACGTTCAAGCGGCCCCGAAAAGCAAAGTATATCCTCATGCCAACAGCCAGCAGAAGCAAACCGCCGCCCCCAATCAAGAGTTGATTGCGAATATCATTTTGCGTCACTCCCATCACCAACACTACCAGGCCCGCCAGAGCGAACAAAACTATAAAGCCCAGTAGGTCTCTAGCGTGGGCGGGATTGGTTTCATAATTGGCTTGTAGGGTTCCCAAATCAGAATTTTTTGGATAGGATGGTTGACTCATTGTATTTCTCCTTTTTGGGTTTATGACCAGGGACCGGTTGACTACTTATCTCCATACTCCTTGACCAATTTTAACACATAATCGGCCAGCGCGGCCACCGGTTTCCACTTGTCCATCGGACTGTGGGCGTCGTAACGCCAATCCTCGTTTTGCCAGTGAAAAGAAAGCGGCTGTTCCGCCTGCAACACCCTCAATTCGTAGATGATGCCGTCGAAAGACGCCATCTCCGCCGTCATGCTGTCAGACGGCAGTTGTGCCAGCAAGGTGGTAAGCTGCTGCGACTCGACGGCAGAAAGTTGAGCCTCTCCTGTATTGACACCCTTGGACACGTGCAAGGTAAAAGCGCCAGAGGATGGTAATTCTACCAGACGAATGATTTGACTCACGCCGAGATACTGCCAGGGAGGCGCAGGTCGGTCGACGTACCCGGCTAAGGCAATGATGATTTGGATACCGGTGGTGATGGGCATAAGTCACCCCTTTACTTCTGATAAATTTGTTAAAAACCTATTGAATCGCTTTAGCGCGAATACGACTGCCAGGCCGCCGGCCGTCAACAGCGCCAGGATAACTGCAACCGTGTACCACTCCCATTTATACCAAATGCCGACGGGATGAGCAAGTATGTCAATGAGCGCGATGAGTTTGAAGGTGTAAACAGGCCTGGGCACAACGGGCGCTGTAGAAATGGGGATAACGGACAACCACACGAGAACAGCAGATACAATTATCACGATAATGAAGCGCCAGAATTTCTTCAATATTTTGTCTTTCACTCTGACTTCCTTCTGAATCGGGAGTGATCTCCACGAAACAGGTGTTTGAGACCTGACAGGTTTCGGAAACCTGTCAGGTCTGGTTTAGGGATGAGGGTAAATAACCTCCCATTGGTCGGAAAGGACGCCACTATCATCACAGTCATGATACCTGGCCTCTTCCAGTACAAAGTTCACCTGTTCAAAACGATACGTGTAGAAGATGCCGCAGTCTTTTAAACCTCGATACGCCACGAGATTGGTCAGCGTCCGGGTGTCTGGATTAAAAATGGGCATGCTGCCGTGGATTTGCTCAACCTCGTGCAATATCCAATCCTGCTCGCCTTCCTGCGTCAGTTCGGGCACGGTCAAAGACCTGACCGTGGGGGAATTGAGCCGGGTATCGATGTGACTTAACCCATAGTTTTGCACGAGGTGGAAGCATAGGTTTGCCCAAAATCACTCCTTTTCGAGCCGATTTCAGGCCCAAATGG
>JAFGNV010000139.1 GCA_016926805.1 Anaerolineae bacterium | reverse complement strand
CTGGGCCACGCATTCGTTCAGGCCGCAGGATTGGATGATGGGCAGTTCAACCACCTCGGTCTCGCGCTCGCCCAGTTGGGGGGCAATATCCAGCGCGTCGCCTGCCTGCACCCAGTTTTTGCGCCGGAACTCGATCACGTCCATGCCCAGGGCGGCGGCAATTTCGTCCATGTGGCTTTCCAGGGCAAAATGGGCCTGCGGCGCGCCGTAGCCGCGATACGCGCCGGGCACGGGAATATTCGTGTAGACAACCTTACATTCAAACCGTTTGTTGGGGCAATTGTAGGTGCTCAAGCCGCGCAACCCGGTGACGGTCTGCACGGTCAGGCCGTGGGTGGCGTACGGCCCGGTATTGCCGATCACGGTCATTTCTTGGGCCACCAGGGCGCCGTTGGCTTTGACGCCGGTTTTGAAGGTGATGGTCTGGGGGTGGCGGGTCCGGCTGGACATAAATTCTTCGGCCCGGGTCAGTTCCAGGCGCACGGGCCGGCCGGTGGCGATGGTCAAATGGCCGACAATGTCTTCAATCAACATCTCCTGTTTCACCCCAAACCCTCCGCCGATGCGCGGTTTGATCACCCGGATGCGGCGCACGGGCAGCCCCAGCAGTGGCGCGACCATCCGCCGCACGTGAAAAGGCACCTGGGTAGAGGTGCGGATTACCAGCCGCTCGTCGGCGTCCCAATGGCTGATGGCAATGTGCGGCTCGATGGGGCATTGTTGCACCTGGTGCACGTAATATTGGTGTTCAAAAATTTGGTCGGCCTGGGTAAAACCCTGGGCTACGCTGCCGCTTTCGGCCTCAATAAAGTGGCTGATGTTGTGGGCGGCGTCGTACGCGCCGTCCATGTCCGCTTCATCGTGAATCACCGGCGCGTCATCTTTGAGGGCTTTGGTTTCGTCAAACACGGCCGGCAGCACTTCGTAGTCAACTTTAAGGCGTTTGATGGCTTCTTGGGCAATCTCCACCGACTCAGCCGCCACCGCCGCCACCCGATCCCCCACGTAACGGACCTTGTTGTCAAAACTTACCTGATCCAGGGGCGGGGGGTTGGGGTAGGATTGGCCGCCGGAGGCGTAACGCACGCGGGGAATATTCTGGTAATGAATAATCGCGTGCACGCCGGGCAGGGCGCGAGCTTCGCCGTCGTCAATGTTCAGGATGCGGGCGTGGGCGTGGGGACTGGTCAACAGTTTGGCGTAGAGTATGCCTCGCATCTCAAAATCGTCCACAAAGGCCGGGTTGCCTTTGGCCAGTTTCACCGCGTCCACCTTTGGCTCCGATTTGCCCACTACCTTCAACTCCGGCGCTTCGGGCGCCATCACAAATTTGGGCCTGGTCAGGCGCCGGGTGGCGACGCTGTCCGGCCCAGCCGGGGCCGGCGTGGCCAGGGAGTCATCCCCGCTACTCTCATCACCCGGGGCGGGAGGCAATAGATCGCCAAAATCTTGACCGGGCAGCATCAGCGGGGTGACCACGTTGGGTTCAACTGGGGCCGGTTCTTCGCCGCGCAAAACGGCCGCCGCTTCCAGCACGGCCTGCACGGGTTTCACGTAGCCGGTCTCCCGATCCAGAATGCCGGATAGGGCTTCACGGACATCGCTTTCGCTGGGTTTGGGATTTTTGGCCAGCAGGGCTTTGGCCGCCAGGATCATAGCCGGGGTGGCGTAACCGGATTGAATGGCCCCGGTGCGAATAAAGGCCTGCTGAATGGGGTGCAACTCCAGCCCCCGGGCCAGCCCTTCGATGGTTTCAACGGTGTGGCCGTCGGCTTGGGCGGCCAGCATTACCTCGCTGCTTACCAGCCGGCCATCGAGCAGCACCGCGGCGGCCCCGGTTTCGCCGGTTTCGCTGCCGTAACGCACGCTGTAACATCCCTCGCGGCGCAGCACGCGAAACAGGGTTTCATGGGCTTGGCAGGTGATGGTTTTTTCCTCGCCGTTGAGGGTGAAGTTGATCTCCATTGATTTTTCTCCTTACGCCGCTGTCAGGGCGGCCATCACCCGTTGGGCCAGGACAGCGGCCATTTGGCGGCGATATTCTCTTGAGCCGCGAAAATCGTGGGGCGGGTTGATGGCGGCCTTAACGTTGGCCGGGTCAACCAGCACCGGGGTTTTGTCCACGCCACACAGGGCCAGCCGGATTTTGCCGTCGTCACCCTGCCGGGCCAGGGCGGCCACAATGGCCCGGTCGGCGGGAGTGCGGGCCACCCGGTCGCTGGCGGTTTTGCCGATGAGATTAAGGGATACGGCCGTGACCAGCCCGCCGTTCAGGGCCGAGGGAATGTCGCGCAAAAAATTGGTCAGGCTAATGGTTTTGGTGGTGTTGAGGGATTGCACGGTCAGTTCGGCCTCGCAAACCAACATGGCGGCCAGCAGTTCGCTCTCCCGGTTGGGGCAGGTCAGCACCCCGCCCACGGTGGCGGCCTGGCGGAGGGGAGGGGGACCTTCGCGGCGGGCAGCGTCGCGCAGCAGGGCCGGGAGGCGACCATTCTCCACCAGAGTTTGCAGCCGGACCATGGCCCCTACGGTCACGCTTTGGCTGGTGTAGGTTACTCCGGCCAGACCGGCGGCTTGCAAATCAACCACTTCTTCGGTCATTTCGGGCAGGTGCGGGATAAAGTAACTGCCTCCGCCCACAAAGGCGGTGTTAATCCCCGGACGCGCCATTAATTGCAGGGCCTCCTCAATGCTGGCGGGACGGTGGTATGTTTTGAGTTGGGACATCATTGTATCCTTATTTGGTTTGGCTAAGGAGCGTGGCTTAAATTTTCAACAACGGGTGCGGCTCAAACTTGGGCCTTGATCACGGGTAAGGGGGGGAAATAACTGGCGATGGGGTGGTAGGGCCATATTATAAAGTATTTTTGGTGGAGATGGAAATTTGCCCTGCGCGCTTGGGGTGATTCTGGCCGGAAGGGATGGGTCTGTCCCCCAATTTTTAGGCCAGAGGGTAGGGACAGGACATTGTCCTGTCCCTACCGCAACCCGGCGACGATTTTTCTGGGTGGGGGGTAGAGGGTCGCTGGCCTTCTGGCCCAGAATGCTCTCCACCACCAGGGTCCAGGTGCTGGGGATGCGCCGGCCCAGGCGGGGATTGACCCCGGCAGCCAGCACCACGTGGGCGCAGGTAAAAATTTTGCCGTCCGCCGAAACCACGATGCCGGTGCCGACGGTGGTATCTTTGGCGGCATGGCAAATCTGCACGGTGAAGTCGCGCAGGTTTTGCAGGCGCACGCCGTTGTTGCTCATAATGTTTTTGGGTAGAGACAGGACATTGTCCTGTCTCTACAGCTTTCTGCATCTCTATCTATTGATACTTATTGCGCCACCGGGCCTTTGTAAAACAGGGGCACAAAAAAGGTCCAGACCAGGATCAGCAACGAGCCGATGACCGGGTCGGCCAGACCCCATACGCCAAAGATACCCAAGCTGCCCAGGGAGTAAACCCAAATTACAAAGGCAATGGCCGAGATGGTGATGTGGGTCCAGTCCGGGGGCAGATTTCGCCCCAGGTCGGCGGTGCCCCAGATGCGCACCGCAAACAGCCCGATAAAGCAGATGATGGCCCAAATCGTGTGATAGGTCACGTGGCCCGTGGGAATGATGCCGATACCCACCACATAAAGGCTGACCACTTCGGCCGGGATCATTTTTAACAACCGATCCATGTAAGAGCCTAACGAATCGGCCGGACCGGCTGTTTTGGCCACTGTCTGAGCGCCGGCTGTATCACGTCGTTGAATTCTAAACGGTGCTACCATTGAAATACCTCCCGTGGATAAAGATAGTAAAATTTATGTTGACCACCTTGAGCCAATGATAACCAAAGTCTGGTTTTGAGTCAATTGCGCCAATGGATTTTAACATTCGAGGGGCTAGCCGGTACTTTGCGGACCGTTCTTAAGACTCGAGGATTGGGTCTTGTGTCTATCCCTATTCCTGGGTAAAATAATAACAGCTTAAAAAACTGGCGCAGGACAAAAACAATGACCCTGGACATCAAAGATGTGCGGGCAGAGATGCCCAACTACGAGAATTATAAAGATTGGGTACGCGACGGCGAGATTTGCGGAATTGCGGTGCATCACTCGGCCACGGCGGATCAAGCCACCGGCGCGCCCATTGGCGACGCCTATGCCTTCTTCAATTATCACGTCAATGTGCGGGGCTGGTCGCACGGCGGTTACAACTATGTGATCACCGGCCAGGGCCAAATCCAGTACGCCCTGGATGAAAGAATCTCGGCCTATCACGCCGGTTTCAAGGACCCCAATAACTCGCAGGGGCTGGAATACGGCCAGTATTGGAATAACCACTACCTGGCCATTTGCCTGTCCGGCTGGTTTGAGCACAACCGCACCTATCAAGACTCCGCCGGTCGGGTCCAACCGATCCCCGACGACTACACCAGCCCTACCGAGGCCCAGTTGCAGTCGTTGCTGGCGCTCATTCAGCAGTTGCGGCAAAAGTATAATGTTCCGGTGGAAAACGTGCGGGGGCATCGAGAGTTGGCCGGAAACAGCACCTCCTGCCCGGGCGTCAACTTTGATCCGGCGGAGTTACGCTCTCAACTGCGCGCCCTGGATGAGGCCGAGCCGCCCCTGGAGCCTGAGACTCAGCCCACCGTCAACCCCGGCGAGCATGTTTTGCTGCTGCCGGATGCCGACAAGTATCTGGAGGCGGTGTTGGCTTACGTGTGGAAATTCCAGCCCGATGTCAGCTTTTCGGTGGACGATGCGCGGGGCCGCTGGAAATATATGACCGTGATCGGTGGCACGGACGAGGTGAGCGAGACCCAACTGGCGCGGTTACGCAGTGGCGGCGCGGCTATTGTGCAACGCATCGCCGGTGGTCCCCAGACAGTGCAGGCAACGCTGGATGAGTTGATTGCTAAAGAGGAACGTTTTCTGGTGGCCACGCCCGAGCCAACGCCGGATGGTAACGGTTCAGAACCCTTGCCCGAGCCTGAACCTTTGCCGGAGGAGGAATGGCGCACCTATACCGTCCAACCCGGCGACACCCTCTCGGCGGTGGCCAAACAAATGTATGGCGCGTCCCATTTATGGCGAATTATTTTTGAGGCGAATCGGGATACTGTCAGCGATCCGGGCCGAATCTATCCGGGCCAGACGTTGAAGATTCCTCCCAAACCGGAGGCGGGGTAACAAAACTGTAACCATCAGGTGGGAATTCCTCCCTCTGAGGCTCTAATGTGACATGGGTGCATCTCCCAAACTGTGAGCACAAATGTTCGGGACGAAGACTCATTGTCACGATTTAAGCTAATTCACCCGCAAATTATGGCAATTTACGGCCTTCTGGGTGCGAATAAACCTTGTATCGAGACAAATTGTCCAGAAAACTGTCACCTAACCCTGACTTTGGTCTCGACGTTGGGCATTGAGGTACACCATTGAGACAAATTGTCCGGGTATGCGCCAGAAAACGCTTTGGTAAGCCTCTATCTGGTGTCAAAACTTCTCAATTCTGTGAAGATTTGGCACATTTTATGGGTTTTATGCCTCGGTAATAGGTTTTTGGAACATTTGTGCTCACAGTTTGGGAGATGCACCCATGTGACATTGTCGAACTTGCTACCTTGAATCCTATGGCTAAACGTAAATCACAATTATTAGAAATCCTATACTCCAGTGGTCCGGTGGCGGCGGTTATGCAGGCTGCGGCCAAACATCGCGATCGAGGTTTGGCGTCCGAGTTGCGCTATCCGTTTTTGGCAATCGTGGGCCAGGCGGAAATGAAAATCGCTCTGATTTTGGCGTTGGTCAATCGCGCCATTGGCGGGGTCCTCTTGGTGGGAGCGCGCGGCACGGCCAAAACCACGGCAGTGCGCGGTCTGTTAGATTTGATGCCCGTGGTTGAGCGCAGTACTTGCGAATACGGCTGCGAACCGGAAGATATTTATAATTATGGAATAGATGCCGTTTGTAAAGATTGCGCCCAAAAATTTGGCATGGGCGACTCCCTGACCCGGCCGGAGTTGATGCGTTTGGTTGAATTACCCCTCAACGCCCGGCTGGAAGACGTGGTGGGCGGCATTAATGAGCGGGTGGCCCTGGAACAGAATCGGGTAGAATTGGAACGAGGCCTCCTTTCCCAGGCTGATCAGAACGTGCTTTACATTGACGAGGTGAATCTGCTGGATGATTTGATTATTGACGCGATTCTGGACGCCGCCGCTCAGGGCCAGTATACGGTGCGGCGCGGGCCGCTGGCCGCAACTTACCGCTCGCGGCTCACCTTGATTGGTTCAATGAATCCGGAAGAAGGGAATTTACGGCCTCAAATTCAGGACCGTTTTGGCCTGCGAGTGCTGGTGCGAGGTATTCAGGACCCGGCGGAACGATTGGAGATTTATCGCCGTTCGACGGCTTATCAAAACAAACCTTTTAAATTTGTGTTGGATTGGACCACAGAGACAGAGGCGGCTGCGGAGGAAATTGCGGAAGCGCGTAAGCGTTTGGCCAAAGTTATCTTTGGGAACGGCGTGCAAGCCAAGGGTCTACGCTGGATTGAAAAATTAAAGATCGATAGTCATCGGGCCGAACTGACCCTGTTTGAGGCTGGCCGGGCGCACGCGGCCATTGATAATCGCCTGGAAGTGACGTTGGATGATTTACGGGCCGTGGCCCCTATGGCTCTGCGCCAGCGCCAGACAGAATTTTCGGAAAAATTCTTTGCCGATCAGCAAGAGGCAGACGATCATATCCAAAAGGTAATCAGACAACAACCTCGACAACGTCGGACGAAAAAGTCGACCTCAACCGGACAAACCCCTTCAACCGATGGCCGGACGCCCCCGGTTGAAGCGCCGACCAGAACCAAACGTCGCTCTCAAAAGAAACAGACAGAATCTGAAGTTTAGTGCAACCGGGCTGAACTGATCAATTTGGTCTCTTCGAGCGGGGTTACAAGCCTGGCAATCTGGTTGGTGACAGGTGGCCGGGGAAAGCGAATGTCTAACAGCTCGATTATGGTCAGCAGCGAACGCGCGCACGCCCCCGGGATATACTTCATAATCAAGTTCATCTTTTCGATGATCTCACCTTCGCTGATAGGACCAAAATTTCCCGTGGCATTGACCAGTTCCAGAAATTTTTCCAGAGTGTCCTGGTCAACATCAGGAATGTTGTTAATAGCAAACTCGACTGTGGTTCCGACATATAGTTTTTTTATGGTTCGCACCGGAGTCATTGTTCCATTATTCATTAGATATTCCTCCCGTTTTTTGTCGGCTACTGTTTAAACGCTCCAATCAGTAATTTGGTTCCCCTCTTTCCTTGACGGTTTCAAATCATCCCCAAGGTTGGATTGAATAGCCTGATTTAACCTTAATATAACATACCCCCGCCAATTTTGTTGGACGTACCTCTGACGAAAGTCTGACCGAAATCTGACGTACTGCCGACATCTGGTAAGAAGGTACCGGTTAACCAAATCCCCAAATATTTGGGGTGGTTTTTCTTAACAATATTTGCTACAATCCAAATATATCAAATACATTGGAACAGGGTACCAGAATCCGTGCGTCTGGCCTACCCCCTCGTATCTGAATCACAAACCGAGACATCGACATCGATAAAGGAGCAGAAATTGGACGCACAAGAGATTATCTCCCGCTACCAGGCTGGCGAACGCGATTTTCGGGAAGTTAGCCTCAAAAAAATTAATTTTTGCCACGCTGATTTGAAGGAGGTTAATTTCAGTCAAGCCAACCTGGAGCAAGCCGACTTGAGCCGGGCCGATTTAAGTGGGGCTAATTTGAGTAAAGCCAACTTGAGTGGCGCCATTTTGGCTGGCGCCAATTTGAGTGGGGCCAATCTGACCGGAGCCAACTTGAGCTGGGCCGACCTGTATGAGGCCGATCTAAGGCAGGCCGACCTAAGTGGCGCGGACTTGACGATGACCATCTTGATCAACGCCAACCTGCAAGGGACAATTATGCCCGGTGACGCCAAAAAGTGAGTTTAGGATTCTATTGAAAGACCGCAAAGGTTTGCCACGCCGGAATATCGGCAGCCTCTGTGGTCTTTTTGTGGTTACAGATTTTGAATGACGGCACTGGCGAATTCGCTGGTTTTAACTTTGGTAGCACCGTCCATCTGGCGGGCAAAATCGTAGGTGACAATTTTTTGGGCAACGGTTTTTTCGTAGGCCTGGCGGATTAACTCAGCCGCCTCGCGCCAGCCAAGGTGTTCCAGCATCATCACCCCGGAGAAGAGCAGGCTGCCGGGGTTAACCCGATCCAGCCCGGCGTATTTGGGGGCTGTGCCGTGGGTGGCTTCAAACAGGGCAATGTGGTCACCGATGTTGGCCCCCGGGGCAATACCCAGCCCGCCCACCTGAGCCGCGAGAGCGTCGCTCAGGTAATCGCCGTTGAGATTGGGCGCGGCCAACACGCCAAACTCTCTGGGCCGCAACAACACCTGCTGAAAGATGATGTCGGCGATGCGGTCTTTGATGACTACTTTACCGGGGGGGCGTTGGCCGTTGTATTGCTCCCACAGTTTGTCCTCGGTGAGAGTCACGGCGGCAAATTCTTCGTTGGCTACTTCATAACCCCACTTGCGAAACGCGCCTTCGGTGAATTTTTGAATATTGCCCTTATGCACCAAAGTTACATTGTCATAGCCATAATCCAGGGCATAGCGGATGGCCTTCCGCACCAGGCGTTTGGTGCCAAACGCGCTAATGGGCTTGACGCCAATCCCGGCTCCTTCAAAGAAGGTGGCTCCCATTTCCTCACGTAAAAACCTGGCCACCTTCTCATTTTCCGGCGTCCCACTTTCATATTCAATCCCGATGTACACATCTTCGGTGTTCTCGCGGAAGATAACCATATTAACGTCTTCCGGATGTTTCATCGGGCTGGGGACGCCCTGGTACCAACGCACTGGTCGAACGCAGGCATACAAATCGAGCATTTGGCGCAAGGTGACGTTCAAGCTGCGAAACCCGCCGCCAACGGGCGTGGTCAACGGGCCTTTGATGCCTACCGTGAATTCGCGCAACGCCTCAAACGTCTCTTCGGGCATATAGTTGCCGTTGTATAATTGGGCCGCTTTCTCGCCCGCGTAGATTTCCATCCAGGCGACCCGGCGCTGGCCGCCGTAGGCTGCCTGCACCGCCGCATCCCAGATGCGTTTACTGGCGCTGGTAATGTCGGGGCCAATGCCATCGCCTTCGATGAAAGCTAGAATGGGATGGTCGGGTACATTCAGTTCATCGCCGGTTGTTTCGATTTTTTTGCCGTCGGGGGGAATAACGATGTTATCAAAGGCCATGGTCTGTTTCTCCTGGAAATATTTTGGGGCGCTTACTGTAAATCGCTGGCGATGCGTTGTTGAAAAGTTTTGTCTTCTATATCAAAACGCTGGCCGTTGGCAGTGGCGGCAAAGCGACTGGCTAACCACAAAATCGCCCGGGCCGACTCGTCCGGGGAGTAAAGCCGGTCTTGCTGGTAAAATGATTGAAAGAGGGTGGTTTGGGGAAAGTGAGACGCCGGGGTTTCCCGCAAGTCAACTTGCATTTGGGTATCCACGGAGCCGGGTCTAAACGTAGTGACTACAATACCACTGCCTTCAACCTCGGCGGCCAGGGTGCCGCTGAAGCGTTCCAGGGCGGCTTTGCTGGCGTTGTAGGCGCTGGTTCCGGGCAAATTGATGTCGGCGACTGCCGATGAAATGTTGATAATCCGGCCGCTGCCTCGCTCCAGCATATGGGGCAGGACAGTCCGCGCGCAGAAATATGGCCCCAAAACATTGGTGGCAATCAGCTTTTGCCAGGCCCACGGCGAGGTTTCCCACACTTTGCCGATAGGGTGAATGAGGGCTGCGTTGTTCACCAAAATATCAACCTGGCCAAACGCCCGCAGGGTCAGCACCAGTAGATGGTCTACCTCGGCCACGTCGCTAATGTCGGTGGGAATGGCCAGGGCCTGGCCGCCGCCGTTGTACTTGATTTCGTCGGCCACACTGTGTACTTCGTCGGCGGAGCGAGCCACCAGCACAACAGCGGCGCCTGCCCGGGCAAACGCCAGGGCCGTAGCCCGGCCAATGCCCCGTCCAGCGCCGGTAACGATGGCTACTTGAGATTCAAGTAGGCTAGAAACGGTCATATTCATCTTCTCCTCGTTGCCTAAACAAAGAGAAAATTATACCGGAAGGTGTTCCTTTAAACAAATTGGCTGGGATAAGTTTTAGAATTTGTTATTTTTTGCGCCGGATCATAATCAGGCCGATGACGACCAGTAGAAATAGCAATCCGGCCAGACAGGTCAAACAAAGGCCCAGCCCTACCAGGGTACCCACCAGGTCGCTACTGCCTTGGGCGGCTGGGCCGGGTTGGCCGACCTCACCGCCAATGTCAGTTGGGCCAGGCAGCCCGACAGCGGCCTGCGGCGGGCGAGGGGTAGAGGTAGGCTGTAGTTCTTCTACCGGGGGAAGTGTCGGCACGGTTTCGGCCGGTTCAACTTCGACCAGGAGTTCGGGCGCGGCCCCGAGATTGAGCCGGCCCACGCCAAAGGCATTGTCCGGTCCACTGTCACCCAGGTCGATAGCCTGTTCTTGCAGAAATGCGGCCAATTCGGCGGGAGTTAACTCCGGAAAGGCTTCCAGGATAAGCGCAGCAGCGCCGGATACGTGGGGCGCGGCGGCAGACGTGCCGTCAAAGGCTTCAGGGGCGTAAGAACGGCTATCGACCACGGAGGGTGCAGATAGGTCTGGTTTGATCCGGCCGTCGGAGGTTGGCCCTTGCGAACTGTAGGCTTCGAGCACGTCGTCGGCCCAGTTGACCGCGCCGACGGCAAACGCGCCCTGCGCGTCGGCAGGGTTGCCCAGGCTGTGCTCGGCCACGGTGTAATCCGGGTGCATCAAGCCGCCGTGAATGAACAGGTCAAAGGTGGCATCGCCTCTGGCCCGGTTTTCGTAATTCTGGATGACCAAGAAATAGATTTCGTTATCGGAAAACTCATAAAGAAAACCTTCAATCGGAAGCTGGCCCGGCTGCCCGTCCTGCGGTTCTTCCGATTTACCCAGTAAATTTTCGTCCGGGTCAAAAAGGGCCAGGTCGTAATCCTGGTCTACGTTTTGCCAGTCGTCCCAACTCAAGATAATTTGGGTTTGTTCGCCCGGCCCAAAAGGGATGAAGGGCAGAACCACGCTGTCGGGAAAAAATTCGTGGATGGTGTCCCCATTGCTATCGGTAAATGACCCCCGCCAGTGGACGTCGGCTTCATTGCCGGCCGCGTTGACCCAAAAAATGCCTTCGTCGTAGGCCCAATTGACCAACTCGGCGGCAAAGCCTGTGCCGTCCAGGGGGGTCAGGCCGTTGCTGCCGGTGGAGTTGGAGATGATGTCCACGTTCTGGTTAATCAACCACTCTACGGCCAGACCCATGGCCACATCGGAACCATCGTAATAGGCCAGGTACAGCTCGGCGCCCGGGGCCATCTCGTGGATGATCTCGGCGCAGGCCGTGCCGTGGACTTCTTGGTTGAACATGGCGTCGTCGCCAAACGTCTGCGCGGTGACGGTTTCCGGCAATTCGGTGCCCAATAACTCCTGATAACCGGCAAAACCCAAATCCAGTATCCCCACTTTAACGCCTGAGCCGGTGAGGCCTTTTTCCTGCCACTGGTTCGCCTGGGTTTTGTTGACGCCCTGGCCCAGAATTATGCCCTCTTGCCGGGGAACGTTTTTGTACGGCACTTCAAGACGAATGACGTGGTCCAGATTGGAAATCCGCTGGACAATCAACTCCGGCTCCTCCGCTTTGATTTGCTCGTTGATCAGGGCAATAGGAATGGCCACGTTGATTTTATTTTTGAAACTGCCCGTAACGATGACGCCTTCGGCTTCGAGTTCTGCAATTAACGGCGCGGTGTCTTCGGTGTCGAGCACCAGGGTCATTTCGATCTCATCGTTGCGGTTGAGGATACCCCGCTGGCGGGCCAGGGCAATGGCGGTTGACTCGCCGCCCTGCTGGTAGGCCAGGTAAAAATCTTTGTAAACCGAACCGAGTTTGGGATCGCGCAGGATGTCGGCCAGTTCAGGGTAATCAGCCTCAATTTCTGCCGCAATTTCTTCCAGCGAGGCCGGAGGCGTGACCTCAATTTTGGGAATGTCGCCAAACAGTCTGGCCGGGGTGGGGGTGGGCTGGCTGGCCAGTCCGGGGATACTTCCCCCTTGCGACAGGCCGTAAACCAGCGCCCCAACGCCGATCAATAACACCATTACGGCAACAATGGCAATAATGACAATATGTTGACTTTTCATTTGTGGCGGTTCCTTTCGTGGTTGGTTTTGTTAAATCTCATCCTTCCGTCTAATCAACCAGATGGCCAGGCTGCTCCACAGTAAAAGGTGCGCCCAGAGAAAAATCCAGCGGGAGAGCAGGGCCAGGGCATTGTGGCTGTAATTCACGTAAAAGGTCATGGTGGAGGGCACGTCCTCCACCACCGTTTGCACCCCCCGGCCAATGTCCACTTCTCGCTCGACGCGCACCTGGCCCAGGTTGTTCAGCTCGTCCATATCGGTGCTGGCGCCCAGGGCTTCCAATGACCAGCGGGTGATGGTTAAATAGGACAGGGGTTGGGTCAGGGGAGAGAGTTCAAAAATAGCGCCGGAGAAAACAATTTGTCCAAACAGAACCAGCAACACCAGGTAAATGACCATATTCCGCGAGGTAGCCAGGGCAGAAATGAACAGCCCCAGGGCCACGCTGGCCAGGGCGGTGAAGACCAGGGTGAAGTAGTATTCCAGCGGCGACCAGAGGATGGCCCCATCGCTGGGGAAGTCAATTCCCACGGCCAGGATCAGCAACAGCAACAGGCATTGCAGCAGCATAAACAGGCCCAACACGCCAAATTTGGCCGCAAAATAGGGAAGAATACGCAGGTTGATCATCCGCTCGCGGCGATAGATGGTTTCTTCTTTGATGATTTCATAAGACGCGGCAAATACCCCCAGCAGGTTGGCCGAGAGGGCCAGCATAAACAGCAGTGTTTGGGCCTGGTTGACAATACTGTAGACGCCCTTGGTTTCCAGAATGGCGATGATTTCCTCAACCGCGTGACCGACCAGGGCCGCCCCGTCGTTGATGAGCAGCAGCAACACAGCAATGATTGGCATTACGGCCAGTAGCACCCACAGGCTGATCTTGTCGTGCCGGATCAAATCCAGGTAACGTTGAGCCAGCACCCTGAATTGTTTGATTTGCTGACCGAAGCTGGCCGTGGCCGCGCCAGCGGTCTCGGTGATGGGCCGGGCAACCTCGCCCGTTTGCCGGTTGGCAATATAGGTTTCGTAGGCCGATGACCGGCGATAGCGGGCGGCCCAGAGCGGCCCTGCCGGTATCCGGGGTAAGGGGTGATCGTCAGGGGCGGGCGGCTGGTAGGTGCTGATAAAATTGTCGTATTCCGCTTTGATTTCGGCGGGCACAGTGGGGTCCTGGTTGACGGTGTATGTTTGGGACAGGCGGGTGTAAATATCGGAAAAGTCATTGACGTTGAAGAACTTGAGGGCCTGCTCGGGCGGGCCAAAGTAAGCCAGGTGGCCGCCGTGGGCCATAAAGGCAACCTGATCGCAGTTGTGGGTAAGGTTAACCGTGGCGTGGGTGACCAGCACAATCGTGCGTCCCTCGTCGGCCAGTTGGCGCAGAGTGTCCATCATCAGTTTTTCCAGGCCGGGATCGAGGCCGGAGGTCGGCTCATCCAGAAAGAAGATCCACGGTTCGGCCAGAAGCTCGGCGGCAATACTGACCCGCTTGCGCTGGCCGCCGCTGAGATGGCGCACCAGGGTTCCGGCTTGAGCGGCCAGGCCAACTTTGGCCAGTACCTTTGCAATTCGTTCCTCAATTTCGGCCTGGCTGGCGTCGGGCAGGCGGAGTTGCGCTGCGTAATACAGGGCATTGTGAACTTCAAGCCCGTCGTGGATAATGTCGTCCTGAGGCACGTACCCCATCATATTGCGGTACAGATCGAAATTTTGGTAGAGATTGTCGCCGTTTACCAACACTGTGCCGGAGGTGGCCGGGCTGACCCCGTTGAGGGCTTTCATCAGGGTACTCTTGCCCGTGCCGCTGCCACCAACCAGGGCCACGAATTCACGGGGGTTGATCACCAAATCCAGGTTCTGTAACCCGGTAACGGATTGGCGCTTGTTTTTAAACCCCAAGAGATTGGTGTCGTAAAATGTTTTTTCAAGCTTAACCGCCTCCAGGCGAAAGTTGCGCTCGGCGGAGAAGGGGGCAAAGATACCGTTTTCCCGGTAAACCAGGTTAAAGGGACCAATTTGAATCACATCCCCTCGTTGCAGGGTCCGTTCCTGGCGAAGTTGCGCCCCATTCAAAAAAGTGCCGTTATTGCTGCTCAGGTCCTGGATGAAATAGCGATTTTCGCCCCGGTTGGCTACCCTGGCGTGATTCCACGACACGGCGGGGTGGTCCAAAGTGATGGTGGCATCCGGGTTGCGGCCAATATAGGCGATGTTGGTGGTTATTTGAAAGACCTGGGAAATGTCAACCGGCTCAACTTCAACAAAGAGAGACGGAGCCACGTAAGTCAGGCTGGCCGAGTTACCCAGGCCGTCACTGAATCGGATAATATCGTTGGCGGCCAACAGGTAGGCCTTGCCCGGCTCCAACCGTCTGCCATTGACATAGGTGCCGTTGGTGCTGTTCAAATCGGTGATGGTGTGGCCTTTGCGAGTCAACTCAATTTTGGCGTGCTCGCCGGATACAATAGGTGATAACACCTGAATCATATTAGTGCGGCGGCGGCCCACGGTGGTGATGGCCTTGGCGAGAAATTCCTCGTGAGTTTCCGCGCCGGGAAGGTGCACAATAATTTTGGCCAGGGAGCCGCCGTGAACCGTGGCCATGGCCTGGGTGCCGTCTCCTTTCAGCGGGCCGCCGCAGTTGGTACAAAAGGCGGCATCAGGCCGAATAAGCCGTTTGCCGCAATGAGGACAGTTCTGAGTTGTGTCGGTCATTTTATTTCCTACCGGGTTTACATGGATTCAATTGAGGGGATTCTATTGTATCATTAAGTTGGGAAATCAGTCAATAGATTGGCAAGCGGCAGGCAGGGCTATTGCAAAGTCAGAATAGGCAGCATGCTGAGTAGCCGGAGCATAGCGGAGGCGTATCGAAGCGTGCGGTTTTGCCGCCGACTCTTGGCTGACTCGCACCCCTCGATACGGCTTCCACTTCGTTACAACCTACTCGGGATGCTAGTCAAGCAACTTCGCAACATCCCCGAACCGGCAGGTGCGTCCAGGATTTTAGGAAATCTGGACAAACCAGGGGGGATTCGGGAGGATACCCCCCGTGCGCCCCCGTCTGTCCTAAAATTTCAGACAGATCCGCAACCGGCCCGATGTAATAGGACTAATTACTCTATTGAACTTGTGGCGAAACTATAGTAATGTTAAAAGGATTGACGGCTGGGGCAATGTTAACAATTATGCTGCGCACCAAATTTTGGGTTACGGACATCATCACAATCCCCGCTACCTGTATCTCAAAGAGATATGGGTGTGCCGGGGATTTTTCTTTTTTTGAAGACGAAAATGGTTGATGTTTTAAAAACCAAAGCCCAACTCATTGACGAGTTGGCAGCATTACGCCAACGGGTGGCCGAATTGGAGAACCTGACGGCGCTGCGTAAAGAAGCGGGGGCGGAACTGGCAGGGCTGTTGACTGCCGAGCGTGAGCAACGGGAATTGGGTGAAATACTTATCCAGGTGAACGCGGCGTTGAGCAGTACGCTCAACTATGAGGCGGTGTTGGACCAAATTCTGGAACAACTGGGCCAGGTTGTTGCCCACGATGCGGCCTGTCTGATGCTGGTTGAGGGTGATGTGGCCCGCGCCTTCCGTTGGCATGGTTATGCCCGGTCGGGCGTTGACCACTTTTTCAGCAAACCCACCTGCACCATTGCCAACACACCTGCCCTGGCTACGGCCTATAAAACCGGCCAGCCGGTTGTTGAGCTTAAAAACGATGACCCTTATGGATTTGGACAAACCTGGATCAAATCGCACCTTAGCCTCCCCATCCGAGTTCGCGAGCAGGTGATTGCTTTCTTGAATGTCGATAGCGCCACTCCCGGCTTTTTTGAGCAGTCCCGCCTGGATCGATTGCAGGCATTTGCCGGATTGGCTGCGGTGGCTCTGCAAAACGCTCAACTATATAACCAGGCCCGCCAGGAAATCGTCGAGCGGATGACCGCCCTGAAAAAAGAGCGCAACTTTGCCTCGGCAGTTTTGGATACGGCTGGTGCCCTGGTTATGGTGCTCAATCCACACGGGCGGATTCTCCGCTTCAACCGGGCCTGCGAAGAGACTACTGGCTATTTATTTGACGAAGTTCGCGGGCAGCATTTCTGGGATTTTTTCTTGCCCACCAATCAAATTACTTCGGTAAAGGCCATCTTTGATGAGTTGCGGTCGGGCAAATTACGCAATGAGTATGAGAGTTATTGGTTTACCAAGGATAGACGAAAACGCCTGATTGCCTGGTCTAACACGGTGCTGCTTGACAGTCAGGGTACGGTTGAATACATCATCAGCAGTGGCGTTGACATCACCGAACGGCGGCAATTAAGTGATCGTCTGGTGGCCATTCACCACATGGGGCGCGAATTGAATTTGATCCGCAATGAAGACGCGATTATGCAGATGACGTTGGAAACGGCTGCGTTTTTGCTCGAATTCAAAAGCGCCGGCTATGGCGTGGTCAATGAAGCAACACATCGGCTGGATTATTGCTACTATCCGGTTAGGGGTGTGCCAAAAACAGTAGAAACGAGTCTGCCGTTAGAGTTGGAAGCCCGTATCACGGAATTGATGGCCTACTGTACGGAAGTTTTAGGTTCGGTTAATCCAGCCGAAACCCTGCCGGTATTTTCTTCGGCGGGTCAGGCTCGTCGTTTGTGGCTCAGCGTGCCCATGCGCATTGGCGAGCGAACTATCGGGGTGTTGGATGTAGAAGGACACGAACCGGACCAATTTACCGCCAACGACCGGCAACTGTTGCAAACCCTGGCCGATCAAACGGCGGTAGCCATTGAAAATGCCCAACTCCACTTGGAGGCCCAACAGCGCGTTGACGAACTGACGACCCTGAACGTAATTAGTCAAGCCATCACCTCCACCTTGAATGTGGAGAAAATCCTCACCATCATTACCGACCATGCCATCCGGCTATTGGAAGCAATGGCGGCCTCGGTGGTGTTGCACGACGAGATTAGGGATGATTTGTGGTTTAACGCTGCCTCTGGTCAAAGTTCGGATATGGTGCGAGGGAGACGTTTGGCCATTGGCCAGGGGATTGTGGGCTGGGTTATTGAGCGCGGGCAACCTGCCTTGGTGCCGGACGTGTCGCAAGACCCTCGTTTTTTCAAGGATTTTGACCAGTTGACCGGTTTCACCACTCGCTCGATAATATGCGTGCCGCTGCAAACCAGCGAGCAAACCATTGGCGCCATTGAGGTGATGAACAAATTGAGCGGCCCCTTTAACCAAAGTGACTTGCGTTTATTGAATTGGCTGGCTACTCCGGCGGCCATTGCCATCCAAAATGCCCGGTTATTTGAACAGGTGCAATTGGGTCACCATCGTTTGCAGTCCCTCTCCCGGCGGCTGGTGGAAGTGCAGGAGTCCGAACGGCGTCAGATTGCGCGTGAACTCCACGACGAAGCCGGTCAGGCGTTGACCTCGTTGATGGTGGGTTTACGGTTACTGGAGCGCGAAGTAGATTCGCCGGAAGCGATTGTGACTCAGGTGGCCGAGTTGAAGCACAGAACAAACGATATCTTGGAAAACCTACATCGACTGGCTATTGACTTGCGTCCGGCCAGTCTGGATCACGTGGGGTTGGTGGGTGCCTTGCGGCAGTATATTAAGGCATTTGGCGAGCAATATAACCTGACAACCCAATTTGAGGTGGTTGGCCTGGAGGATAAACGTTTGTTGCCAGAAGTGGAAACCAACCTTTACCGCATTGTGCAAGAAGCGTTGACCAATGTTGTCCGTCATGCCCAGGCCACGCATGTAGACGTGCTGCTGGAACGGCGCGGCGACCACTTGCTTACGATTATCGAAGACAACGGGACCGGCTTTGAGCCTGAAGTAGCCGATCAAGGCCGTTTGGGTTTGGTTGGCATGCACGAACGAGCGGAAATGCTGAACGGCACGTTGGTGGTGGAGAGTACCGGTGGGGTGGGAACAACTATTTATGTGGAGGTACCTTATGTCCATTCAGATTCTAATAGCGGATGACCACGGTGTCTTGCGGGCCGGATTGCGGGCCTTACTTACGGCTGAGTCTGATTTAAAGGTGGTGGGCGAGGCTGCCGACGGAGAAGAAGCTTTGCGCCTGGCTGACGAGCTTGCCCCCGATGTTGTTTTGATGGACCTCAGTATGCCAGGGCCGGGCGGTATCGAGACTACCCGTCAATTGAAAGAGATGTTGCCCAACGTGCGCGTGTTGATTTTGACTGTGCACGAGGATGAGGGTTTATTGCAAGAAGCTATCCAGGCCGGAGCCATGGGGTATATTGTCAAACGGGCGGTAGAGTCTGAACTCATCGACGCCATCCGGGCTGTTTCGCGCGGCGATTTGTACGTCCATCCGGCCATGACCCGCGCCCTGTTCAGAGAAATGGTTTCCCCGTCCGTTTCTGGTCGTTCTACCGTAGACGTAGAAAAGCCCACGCCGCGAGAGATTGACGTGCTACGTTTTATTGCTCAGGGGTATACTAATCGTCAAACTGCGGAGGCATTGCATATCAGTGTGCGCACGGTGGAGAGCCATCGGGCCAATCTGATGGGCAAGCTGGGCCTGAAGACCCGCGTGGAATTGGTGCGTTATGCTCGCGAGAGTGGTTATATTGAATAACCTGCGATGCGCCCTGGAAGTCGCTCGCTTAAAAATAACTCATGCTTGTACCTGTTTTAGTTTTATCTCCTGATAACGGCGGCTAACCGCCAGCCGGGTCCGTAAGAATTACGCAGTCACCGGTACTTTTTTCCCTCGTTGTTCTCCCCTGAAGTTTTTCTTCAAAAATCCGAACATTTTACGCTTACCATAATCCCCATGGGCCGGTATACTTGGAAAAAAGATTGGGCCAGTGACCAACCTTTTATATAGCTGTAAGTTTTATTATGTATGCCAAGTTTTTTCGGACTGGCCCAATCTATCAATCAATTTCTCAAAAAGGATTCCCCAAAATGTTAAGAAAATACTTCAATTTCTTGCGCCTGTGGATGTTATTGTTGATATTTGTGACCTCCAGTTTACTTTTATTGCAGCCGGTGAGAGCACAGTCGGCCGCTTCGGCGGGGTCACTGACTCTCAAGCTCGATGGGCCGGGGTTTGTTAATCCCGGCGATACCAATACATTCGTCGTAGTGGCCCAGGGCGTGCCCGAACCCGGCCTGTATGGGGTGCAATTTGAACTCAACTACGATGCCACGCTGGTTTCAATGGATCAATTACAGCTTAACCCCAATCTGACGTTTGTAGTGTTGAATACAGTGGACAATACGGCCGGGAAGATAATCATGGTGGCCAGCCAGCAGGGCAAGGTTCCTGGCTTAACCGGCGATGTCACCCTGTTGAGCTTTACGGCTGTGGCCGGAGATATCCCTGGAATAGTCAATTTTGCCTTTGCCAATGAAAAGATGAGTGATTTCCAGGCTCAAGGATTCGACGTTGCCAGCGAAGACTTTGCGCTCTCGATTAATGATCCGGCCACACCAGAACCCACTACTGAACCAACAAGCGAACCAACAGTTGAGCCAACCCCCGAGCCGACGGTTGAGCCAACCACAGAACCCACCGTCGAGCCGACCTCTGAACCTACCGTTGAGCCGACCTCCGAACCAACGGTTGAACCAACCACAGAACCCACCGTCGAGCCGACCTCCGAACCAACGGTTGAACCAACCACAGAACCCACCGTCGAGCCGACCTCTGAACCTACCGCTGAGCCAACCCCCGAGCCGACAGTTGAACCAGCTACGGCCGCTGTCATCGGCCAGGTTATCCTGATCGGGCGGGCCGGCAACGATTGGTCGGGGGCCAGTGTTACCATTGATGATAGCGGGCAAAGCGCCACCAGCGATTCGCTTGGCAAAATGAGTATCGCCAAAGTAGTAGTCGGCCCGGTAAATTCCATCACCGCCGATGCCCCCGGCTACCTATCCGCGGCGTGTAGCGGGGTCACCGTGACGGCACCGGAAACTACTTTGCAGGCCGTTCATCTTCTCAGCGGCGATATTAATGGCGATGACGTCGTTGATATTACAGATGCTACTGCGGTAGGTGCCGGATTTGGTCATACCGGGGCAGACCTGCCCCCCGACATCACCCGCGATGGTATCCTGGATATTTTTGATATTGTTTTGGTCAGCGTGAACTTTGGCGAGCAAGGTCCGCAGACCTGGGAGTGTCAAAATATAGGCCCTATTCAATAAAACCACAACAATTACGCTCATCTCTACGGTTTGCTTAAAGGCCTCTCAGCCCAAAACTGAGAGGTCCTTTTTTGGCGATGAGCTATTTTTAGACGAGGCTGAACCACACGACGATTTGACGATTGTGGTTGTACAGAGATAGCGCAAGTGGTTAAAGCATGCCTTAAACTTGTTAAATTCTAACCGTTTATGTATATTTTCCTAACCAAATTCTTATAAAGTTTGCCGATAATGGAAGGGGTTAAAAAGGGGCGGCCTCCCTGATCTGGTATGATACCGGGTGTCCGTTTATCAGGAGGAGTGAAAATAAAATTCTTAAATGGGCTTGCTTCCACGTTGCATAACGTGGATATAGTGGACAAAACACGAGCCACCCCGCCTTCTCTCAGGTAACTGAAGGGAGGACAGCTTACCTGATAGAATTATGTCCTGAGGGAGCATTTTGGGCAAAAAGGTCAGCTTTTCAGCTGACCTTTTTGCTGGTTGTTATGGCCCCAAGGCCGGATAACCAAAATTTCGGCAAGGTTCCGTCAAAGTCAAAGATTTCATCTCTTAACCCAACTGGGTCAAAATCTCGGTGCCGTGTTTGGTAATAGCTATGGTATGTTCGAATTGCGCCGAGAGTGAGGCATCTGCGGTCACCACCGTCCAGCCGTCAGCCAGTATCTCCCACTCGTGCGTGCCTAGGTTGACCATCGGTTCAATGGTAAACACCATCCCTGGTCTCAGTCTGGGACCTGGATGGTCCTCGCGCACGTGCGATACCGAAGGCGGCTCATGCAACGATTTACCCAAGCCGTGCCCGCCCCACTCGCGCACCACGCCGACGCCCTGCGTTTTGGCGTATGCTTCAATGGCCCGGCCGATGTCGTTAAGATGGTTACCCAACTGGGCCGCCTCGAGACCCACCCGTAAACACGTCTGGGCCACGTTCAGTAATCGTTGCGCCTCTGATGAAATCTGGCCGACCCCGAATGTCACGCAGGCATCGCCGCAGTAGCCTTTATATCGCAGGCCGATATCAATACCCACAATGTCGCCTGCCTGTAACATCCGCTCATCGGGCAGCCCGTGACAAATTTCGTGATTTACCGAGGTGCAAATCACGCCGGGAAACGGCGGATGTTCCGGTGGACTGCCGCGATAGCCTTTATACAATGGGGCGGCGTGTTGGCTTTTAAGATATTTTTCGGCCAGTTCGTCCAATTCCCGCAGGGTCACACCGGGCTTAACGTACTCACCCAGCAATTCAAACGTTTCCGCCACAATCCGTCCCGCCGCCCGCATCCGGGTGAGAGCATGTTGGTTCTTTAGGGAAATACCCATCCAGTACAAGGTGGTTCTCCTCGACAGGTTTTGATCGCCCTGATTGTACCCTTTCATGGCTCAACAAACAAGCCTGTCTTGTCTGGATTGAAGATGGTGTTTGACACTGCTCTCTGCTCGTGCCATAATCAATCTGAAAACCATTGGGAGTGAATGAAACTTGTTTTTCGACGAAGCTCGAATCTATGCAAAAGGCGGTGATGGCGGCAATGGCGTGGTAGCCTTTCGCCGGGAAAAATATGTGCCGCACGGTGGACCCGCGGGTGGACGCGGTGGTAAAGGGGGCGACGTTATCCTGGAAGTCGATCCTCAACTCAATACCCTGATTCATTTCAAGAAGCGCAGTCATTTTAAAGCCGAACGCGGCGAACACGGCGGCGGTAAAAACATGACTGGTGCCGACGGCCAGAATGTGGTGGTTTACGTTCCGCCCGGCACGGTAGTGCGCGAGGCTGAGACCGGCGCATTGCTGGCCGACCTGACCCAGCCGGGCCAGCAGGTAGTGGTCGCTCATGGCGGACGGGGTGGGCGCGGTAATACTGCCTTTAAAAATTCCACCCATCAGGCTCCCAAAATTGCCGAAAAGGGCTTGCCCGGGGAAGAACGCTGGCTGGCGCTGGAACTAAAACTCATTGCCGATGTGGGCCTGGTGGGGATGCCCAATGCGGGCAAAAGCACGCTGCTGGCAGCCGTTAGTGCGGCACGGCCCAAAATTGCCGATTATCCCTTTACCACCCTCCAGCCTAACCTGGGTGTGGTAATACTGGATCAACGCGACCTGGTAATGGCCGACATTCCCGGCCTAATCGAGGGAGCACATGCCGGAGCCGGCCTGGGACACCAATTTTTGCGCCATGTGGAGCGCAGCCGTTTGCTCATCCACTTGCTCAACGGAGCGCTACCCAATCCTCTGGCCGATTTTGACCAGATTAACCGGGAGTTGGCCCTGTTCAGCCCGAAGTTGGCTGCCAAACCCCAAATTATGGTGTTAAATAAAATTGATCTACCCGAGGCTCAGGCGCACTGGCCGACCATCCAGGTGCGCGCTCGCGAGTTGGCTTTGCCGGTCTACAAAATTTCGGCGGCCACGGGGGAGGGCGTGCGTACCCTGATCGCTGCCTTGTTTACGTATCTGGATGAACTTTCCCCTGAGGAACCTCTATTTGAGGCAGAAGTACCTGTATTTACCCTCGATCAGGCCGACAACTATTTTGAAATCCACAGATTGGAGGACGAGGGTTGGCAAGTTACCGGCCCCAGAATTGAACAATTGGCTCACCAGACGTATTGGGAAATGGATGAGGCGGTGATAAGGGTTTACCAGATTTTGGAAAGGATGGGTGTGCACGAGGCGTTGCGTGAAGCCGGGGTTGAGGCCGGCGACACCGTGTTTTTGCACGATGTGGAACTGGAATGGGTGTGGTGACGTCTTTAGTCTTGAGTTTGATATAAACTAAACGGGATAAAGTCAGATGCGATTGGGGATATTGGGCGGCACCTTTGATCCTATTCACTTGGGGCACTTACTGCTGGCCGAGGCAGCTCGAGAAACCCTGGCATTACGACGAGTTTTGTTTACTCCCGCCGGCGAGTCGCCCTTAAAACAAGATGTTGATAAAACCCCGGCCTGTCATCGGCAGGCGATGGTTGAGTTGGCCATTGCCGGACATGCCTGTTTTGAGTTGAGCCAGGTGGACTTGGCCCGTCCCGGTCCGCATTACACCGTCGATACCATCCGCCTAATCCGGGCCCAGTATAATCTCTCTGCTGACGAATGTTTTTTTATTATCGGCGGTGACTCGTTGGTGAGTTTGCCCTTATGGCACCAGGCAGAAATATTGATAACCCTCTGCCGTCTGGCGGTCAGTCACCGGCCTGGCTACCAGCCCGACCTGACCGCCCTGGAAGCAGCCTTACCCGGTTTAAAGGAGCGGCTGGAGTGGGTCGACATGCCTGCTCTGAACCTGGAAGCTTCGGAAATTCGAGCCAGGGTGAAGGCTGGCCGGAGTATACGTTATCAGGTAACCAACAGCGTGCGTGAATATATTCAACAATATGGACTTTACCGGAGGGAGGAACCATGCAACGAAACATAATCTGGATCATTTTGGGTATCTTATTTGGCTGTTTGATCTTGCTGGCCGTGATGTGGTTCCTCTGGCGATTCCTTTTTTCGCCACCCCTGCCGGTATCACCAACATCAATGTCCGGCTTTGTAACGATGACTTCCGCGTCTACCGGATCAACGGCAGAGATTTCGCCGACACTTACCCTTGTTCCGGCCACGCTTATACCCACCGCTACGGTTGTTCCCACCTTCCCGCCAACGGCAACACCTATTCCTACGGGCACACCCACCCCGGTTGTATACACGCCTACCCCGCCCCTGTCGCCCCATGCCGTGATCAACGGTCCCAATGGTTATGTGAATGTCAGAAGCGGGCCTGGATTGGATTACATTCCTCTGCTGGGGACCTACAATAACGGCACCGTTGTTGACATTTTTGGAAAACAGTATTCCTCCGACGAGACGTTGTGGTGGTTTGTTCCTTTCCCTATTGGTACCAATGGGAGGGGTTGGGTTTACGCCGATTATACTATTGCCAGAAATGTTGGCACCGTGCCCTGGGTCAATGCTCCATCCACCCCAACACCGGTTTACGTGACGCCAACGCCGATACCCACGCCTCATGCCATTATTAACAGCCCCGATGGTTTTCTATATGTTCGGAGCGGTCCCGGTTCGGTCTATCAGCCAACGTTGGGGGCTTACAATAACGGGGCGGTGGTGGACATCATCGGCAAACAGGTAGCCGCCAATGGCGCGTTGTGGTGGCTCATTCCCTTTGCCAGTAGTCCTAACCGGCAGGGTTGGATTTACGCCAATTATACTATCGCCAAAAACACCAACAGCGTTCCCTGGGTCCCGGTCCCACCGACCCCAACCCCTGCTATCACCCTGACCCCAACTCCCACCTCCACCCCTATTGCGCCCCTTATTGTCACCTGGAACATTAGCGGCCGGGTGATTGATCGGGCCAGCCGGCAGCCGGTCGTTGGTGCCGGGGTCGCCGCCAGATTGGGCAACGACGGCACTCAACTCACCACCATTACGGATGGCAACGGCAATTTTTATCTGGCGGGCCAGGCGCACGATGACGGCAATTTATGGTTGACGATTACGGCTGCCGGTTACAGCCAGGAAACCCTTACGGCCGGAGCGGTTAAACCCAGAGTGTACAATTTTCCGGCCATCGAGCTGACCTCGCAGGAGCCTCCCCTGGTTAGCTGGGTGGTTTTTGGCCGGGTGGTTGAAATTGGCACCGCCAACCCTGTTCCCAACGTCAACGTCGAGGCGATTTTAGGGACTGATGGCGTTCGTCTCAATACGCTCACCGGCCTGGATGGCGAGTTTTCGCTCAATGGTCAGGCGCGAGATCGTGGCTCTTTGAGCCTCACCATCACCGCCACGGACTACCAAACTTTAGTTCTGACCCCGGAACCAACCGACGGGCGGGTCTACCATCTGGCCGATCTGCCGCTGGTGCCGGTAGCCGGTAGTTGCGCCTACGAGAGTGTGATCAACCTATCCCAGATTGTGGCGTTGAGCCGTCTACAGAGTTTGAGTTTCACCAATGTGACCACTACCTCGGTGAACGTAGGCAATAATCAAAATCTAGTTGGCCTGGTATTGACCCAGAGTCCTGATCCGCCCCCGGAAGGACAGTCAGAGCGACTGAATTGCCAGCTTCCTATTATTTTAGGAATCGGGGTTGGCCAATAAATTACATAATCTCCCCGGGGCCCTTCCATTGATCCCTCTCATCAATCCTGACCCCAAATCCTCATCGGTTGCTCTCTCTGTCGACTATTTAACCCTGGTTAAAAATAATCCTACCTAAAGTTAAAACGTGATGACAATTGTCAACGCGTCATGTGACATTTGTCACTGTTGCAAATCTAATTGTGTGATATATTTAAGATAAGGTATACCCTATCATTTTAAAGGATTTTGTTATGGCTCACCATAACCTGATCGAAGAGATGAGCGAGAGTATTGAGATGTATTTGCTCCGCGTGTCCCTGCTGCAAGAGGAGGGGCAGCCTGTGCCCATTCCTCAATTGGCCCAGGAGTTGTCCATCTCGCCTGTTTCGGCGCATGAGATGTGCCGGAAGTTGACCGACAAAGGACTGGTCCAATACGAGCCATACCGGGGGGTCACCCTGACCTCCCAGGGGGATATGCTGGCGCAACGGGTCCTGCGTTGTCGGCGATTGTGGGCCGTTTTTTTGATGGAGAAACTGGGCATTGATCCCCAGGAAGCCGACGAAATGGCCTGCCGTTTTGAGCACGTTACGCCCGACGAACTGGCCGATCGACTGGCCGCATACTTGGACATCCCGGAACTCGGTTCAAAGAATTATCAGCGTCAAACATGTGGCTTGGCCCAGTTAACCGCGGGGAAACGAGGCCGGATAGTTGACCTGACCGCCGACAACGTAACCAATGATTTTCTCAAGCAGCAGGGCATTGCCAGGGGAGAACTAATAACCGTGCTGGCCG
>JAFGNV010000138.1 GCA_016926805.1 Anaerolineae bacterium | reverse complement strand
TTCTACAACTACCCCTGCCCTTATTCAAAAGTTCTACTTTTTACTGAATTTCCTTGTTTCTGCACTTGTTTGTGCAAATCTTACGCTTAGACTCTAGACTCTGGGTCATCACGCTACATCAGAGCCGGGTTCTGGATTTGCTGACGGCGTGAGCGAAATAGCCGCGCCTGGCTGCGACGCCGGACGGGCGGGTGGTTTGGGTTTGGGTTGCCGGTCAACAATCAGCGGCGGCTCTTCGCCCGGCTCCGGCATGCCAAAAACTCCACGCAAGGCCTGGCTGACCAGACCACCGCCCCAGTCAAAGAAATTGTAAATCACGGGCACCAGAATCAGAGTTAATAAGGTGGAGGAGATAGAACCGCCAATCACCACCGCCGCCAACGGCGCCCGGATTTCTGCTCCGGCGCCTGCGCCCAGCAAAAGCGGCATCAGGGCAAAAACCAGGGTCAGGGTGGTCATCAATACGGCCCGGAGTCGCATTCGTCCGGCCTGAACCAAGGCTTCTTTGCGCTCAAAGCCCTGTTCCTCGCGCAGAAGGTTGGTAAAGTCAACCACCAGAATGGCGTTTTTGGTGACCACGCCGGTGAGCAGTACAATCCCCAGCAACGACAAGATGTTAAGCGTATTGCCGGTGAGCCACAAGCCGCCAATGGCGCCCACCAAGGTTACCGGCAGGGAGAACATAATGGCCAGCGGCTGCAACCAGCTCTGGTAAAGCGCCACCAGGAGAATATAAACCAGAACAATGGCCAGGGAGATGGCGGAATACAAATCGGAAAATGACTCGCGTTGTATTTCGGACATACCAACCATCTTGAAACCATACCCTACCGGAAATTGAACCTGTTCCTTGATGGCGGCCTCGATGTCGTTGGTTAGATCACCAGAAGTTCGCCCTTCACCTACGCCACTCCCCACCGTTAAAACCCGTTGGCGGTCGGCGCGGGTAATACGGGAGGGGGCCAGGCTGTCGTCAACCATCACCACCCGCTTAAGAACAATCGGCTGCCCGTTGGCGTAACTCAGCGGTAGCTGCAAGAGCCGGTCAAGATTATCCCGGGCCGATGCATTCAGGCGCATGGTGATGTCGATCTCGGTATCGCCCTCGGGTTTATATGTGCCTACCTGGCTACCGCTCAAGGCTGTCCGCAAGGTACCGGCCACCTGAGCCGGCGAGAGGCCCAGAGCCTGGGCCTGATCACGATTGACCTCCAATCTTGTCTCCGGCGCCCGGACGGCATCGGTATTTTTTACATCAACGGCCCCAGGGACTGTTCTGATTGTGGTTTCAACCTGATCGGCCAACTCAACCAGCTTATCGGGATCATCTCCAAATACGCGCACCTGGATGGAACTACCGCCCATGTCGGCACCAAATAGCGAGGTTAAGGATACCGAAATGGTTGCTTCGGGGATTTTCTTCAGCAAGGGGCGGATTTGGTTAACCACATCGGTGGTACTGCGGTCGCGTAAAGCCAGGTCAACCAGTTTGACGCTGACCGAAGCCTGGTTGGAGGCCCTGGAACCGCCGATAAATCCCCCGCTACTACTGCCGCCCACACTGGTCAGAATAGAGGATATTTCGGGCACTTCACTCACAACCATGTTCTCTACCTGACGGGCCACGCGATCGGTGGCCATCAAAGTAGTGCCCGGGGGCATTTCGATAGAAATCTGAAGCTGTCCGTCATCCTGTTGAGGGTAGAACTCGGCCCCCACATACCCCCCCATCACCAGATAAATGCCGCCTAACAGAGCCGCGACAGCCACGGCCACGGCCAGTAATTGAGTAAGAGGATTCCACAAGAAGAAGCGGAGAGTCAGGCCATAGAAGTTAGCCAGCCAACTAAACCCTTTTTCCCAGATGTAGGTAAATAAATCCCAAAGCCATGCAACCGGGCGGAAGATAATGCCAAAAACTTTGGATAAACCCTTTGGCGGCGAAGCGGGCTGACTTTTATCCTTGAATAAGAATCCGGCCAGCATCGGGGTAAGCGTAAAGGCGATAAAGAGAGAAAAGAGCGCGGCCACGGCAATAGTGACCCCATAGGAATAGAAGAATTGCCCCACAATCCCCGACATAAAGGCCACCGGCAGGTAAACCACTACGTCAACCAGGGTGATGGTAATGGCGGCAAAACCGATTTCCCGGCGTCCATCCAGCGCGGCCTGCTTGGGTGGTTTTTTATAATCGGTCAGGTGGCGATCGACGTTTTCAATCACCACAATGGAATCGTCCACCAAGATACCAATCACCAGGGTCAAAGCCAGCAGAGTCAATTCGTTCAGGCTGAAACCCAGCGCCCACATCACCAGGAACGTGCTAATGATAGAGGTGGGAATGGACAGCATAACAATTAAGGTACTGCGGATGGTGTGCAAGAAAACCAGCATCACCAACCCCGTAATCAGGACGGCCAGGATCAGGTCTTCGATGACGGCATTTACTGCTTCTCGGATAAATTCGGAGTTGTCGTTAACTACAACCAGTTGCGCCCCGCCGGGTAAATCCTGGTTGATCTCCGCAATTACTTTGCGTAAATCGTCAGCAACCTCTACCGTATTGGCATCGCTGGATTTGATAGTGCTGATACTCACGGCATCCCGGCCGTTATAACGCAAAAAGTTATCCTGATCCTTTAAACCGGCGGTAATTGTGGCAACATCACGCAGATAAACCTTACCCACCCCGGTGGAAGAACCGCCCTGCCCGAACGATTTGCTCTGGTCAATAATAACGATGTTCTCGATTTCCTTCAGGCTGGTGAATTCACCCACCGAACGAATGGTGGTTTTCCAGCGGCCCATTTCCAACGAACCGGCAGGGAAAGAGATATTATTGGCGGCCAGGGCCTGTTGCACTGCACCCATCGGCAGGTTATAGGCGGCCAGTTTCGCCGGGTCGATATAAACTTGCACCTCCCGTTCGCGTCCACCGGAGATACTGATAGAAGCCACGCCGGGCACGGTCTGCAGACGCGGTTTCAAATCTTGCTCGGCCATTTCAAAGAGCGCGCTCTGACTCTGCGGCCCATTGAACGACATCACCAAAATAGGAAAGGCATTAATATCCGCCTTGATAACACTGGGGTCCTCCGCTTCGTCAGGTAATTGCACAGTAGCCAACTGACGTTCTACGTCAATGGCGGCTTGATCGCCGTCAACTTCTTCGATGAACTGAATGATAACCAAACCAACGCTTTCACTGGCCTGGGAGGTGAGTTCGTCGATCCCGGAGATAGTAGAAACGGCATCCTCAATAGGTTTGAGTACCAGTTCTTCAATATCTTCCGGCGAGGCGCCGGGGAAAACTGTAACCACCGTTACGATCGGAAAATCAACTTGCGGCATCAGGTCGAGCTGAAGAAAGGTAAAAGCACGATAGCCCATCACCACCAAGGTCAGGATGATCATGAGCATCGTTAAAGGTCGACGCAGGGATAATCTTGTCAGTCCCATAGAATTTGTCCTTTCGTGGTTAACCGTTGTCTCGTTCCCAAACCAAATCAGGGTAACGAGTCAGCTTAGGGCTTAGGGCTAGGGATTAAGCCTAAACTTAGTACAATCTTGCGCAAGTTTGTTCCGAGGTTTGTAGAGACAGAACAATGTTCTGTCCCTACAAAAATGGCATTTCTGCTCGGAACGTATTTATGAAATCCTGTACTTAGTTTAGGACAACTTCCGCATTTGATCGTAAAATTACTTAATATTTTGGCCTCAATATGAGGCCTCATATTGAGGCGATTAGTTATTTTTCAATCCTTAGCATCTGAACGCTATAACCGATTCACCGTTTCAACTTTAGCTCCATCAGTCAGGTTGGATTGTCCGGCAATCACGACGGTTTCACCCGCCTCAAGACCCGATAGAATCTCAACTTGGCCGTCGCTGGTCAAGCCAACCGTTACCGGACGAAGCTCAGCCACGTTTCGTTTAACCACAAAAACGGATGATTGACCATTTACCTCGGTGATTGCATCCAGGGGTACCAGTAACGTGCCCTGCTTCTGCTGAATCAAGATGCTCACAACGGCAAACATCCCGCTCCGCAGTAAGCCATTTTCGTCCAGCGGAGTTATGCTCGCCTTAAAGGTATGGCTGTTTTTATCGGCCACAGGGGCAATATTGCTCACCACTGCCGCAAAATCCTGGCCGGGATAAGCATCAACCTGTAGGGCTGCCGGTTGACCATTGGCTACCTGACCAATACGCGACTCTTCGATCCCTACCGGCATCTCCACCGCAGCGGAAACTTCCAATGCCACTGGCGCTTGGGGGCCAACGGAGCTGCCCTCGGTGATGTAAAGTTCGGCGATGACGCCGTCAAAGGGAGCTTTAATGGTTGCTTCGTCTAACTGATGATTGGCCAATTCTACCGCCGCTTCGGCCTGTTCTATGGCCGTGCGAGCAATTTCAAAATCTATCTCGCGGAACGGTTCTTTGGTGCGGAGTAAGTTCAATTCGGCCTGAACCTCCTGGGCCATCAGCGGGGCCAGTTGGGCATCGCTAGGATTGGTTTGCAGGTTATAGGCCGACAACGCGGTTTCGTAGGCAATGGTGGCTTGCTCCAGCGCCATTGCCTGTGGCATTAAACCCACATTACCGGCCCAGGCAATCTTATCGTATTCGGCCTGGGCGAGGCGTAACGCAGCCTGGGCGTTGGCCAGGGCCGACGCTGCTGTGGTACGTTCGTCGTCATTGACGGTAGCCACATCGTCCAGGGCGGCCCGAGACAATTGCAAAGCGGCCTCCGCCAGAGCAATCTCTTCCGGCCGAGCGCCCATTTCCATTTTGGCCAGATTGAGCTTGGCCGTGGTCAGGCCGGCCTGGGCTTGCCGTAACTGAGTGATGTAAACATCTCTTTCAAGCGTGGCAATCGGATCACCCGTTTTAACCGAGTCGCCCACTTCAACCAGAACGATTTCAACCCGACCCGCTGCGCCGGGCATAATCTTCACTTCATCTTTGGATACAAGATTGCCGGTGTACTCAAACACCAGGGCAATATCGCCAATTTCAGTCTCGGCAACCTCTACCGGGGTGATGGGTTCTGGGGTTGGTTCTGCCGCAGCCTGGGCTAACGGGTCGGCGGTTGAATTGCAGCCGGTTATCAGCAGACTGAAACCCAGTAACAGAATGAAAACGAACCCAGAAAAATGTTTATGAATGGGGAGTCTTTTCATGCGAATGCCTCCAAATTTCTCCACGTTAAAAAGTACTATAAACTCTTTTGGTCCTCTAATTTAGCATAATTGATGGGGTCGTTGGCAAATTTGCGCAGGTGTTCTATTTCGGTATCTAACTCGTCATCTTGTAGGGACCGGAACCGTCCCACCAGCATGCGTAATTTGTACCTTAATAACTGCTCCAGCGTGGTCAGTTGGTCGTCGGTAAGATCGGCAAAACTGGTTAGATCATCCCGTATCATCTCCTCATTAATCTGCTCCATCAGTTTTATCCCAGAGGAGGTGACTTCTACCAAAACCACCCGGCGGTCTTTCTCGCTGCGAGTACGGTGGACCAATTTCATTTTCACCAGGCGATCAATAATCCCGGTCATGGTGGGGGGGTCTTCAAAGGTAGCTTGGATAAGGTCACGCATGGCGCAAGCCCGTTGATGTGCGGCCAGAGCATCCAACACAATAAACTGAGGAAAAGTCAGGCCAAATGGCTGTAACACCTGGGCGAGTCGCCGCGTGGCAACCCATGTGAGGTAATGGAACGCGTCTTTAATCGCTCTAACGCGTTCTTCGCGGGAAAAAGGAATACACATAAACGAAGCTGGAAAATTTATTTAGGGCAATAAATAATTTGTATTAAAAATTTTTATGCGTACAAAATATTTGTTCAATAAAGAAAGACCTGGGAAAATATACCCAATAAAAAATATTTGTCAAATCAAAATGGTGTTATATTGAACCGATATGGGGTATAATATTCTATATTCAATAACGCAGAGAGGTGCAACCTGAACATGGGTAGCCAAAGCAGTTATCACAATCTTGTCATTTTTGTCTGCCGACGATAGGGTCTGACTCAAGTGAGGAGTAGCCGCATGAACCTAACCACCCAAGATTTTGCCAACATCGAGCCAAAAGAACAGACCATCTTAATCATTGAGGATAACCTTCTCAATCTAAAGAGCATCAGCTATTACCTGGAAAACCTGGGCTTCAAAGTTCTGATGGCCCGCAGCGGGGAAAGTGGGCTTGAGCGGGCCAGGCTGGGCCGGCCTGATCTCATCTTGTTAGACATTCTGATGCCGGGGATAGATGGTTTTGAAACGTGTCAGCTACTGAAAGAAAGCCCGGACCTTCAAGATATTCCGGTGATTTTCATGACCGGCCTGACCGAGGAAGAGTATAAGATCAAAGGATTTCAAGCAGGAGCCGTTGACTATATCACCAAACCAATTCAGGTTGAAGAAGCATCGGCCCGGATTCGCACCCATCTACGGTTGCGAGAACTCACCGAACGGCTGGAACAAAAAGTTCAGCAACGCACCCAGGCCCTGGCTATGGCCAATCAGCAGTTACAGCAGGAGATTGCCGAGCGCAAGCAAGTTGAAGAGGCCTTGCGACGCGAAAAGGCCCTGCTGGATGCCCTTATGGACAACATCTCCGACAGTATTTACTTCAAGGACCGGGAGTGCCGGTTGACCAGAATCAATCATAACATGTTTCAAGACCTGAACGTGGACGAGATGAGTCAAGCCATCGGTAAAACGGATATAGAACTATTTGGGGAAGAGTTTGGCCGCAAGACCCTGGCCGAAGACCGGCGGCTTATAGAAACCGGCCGACCAATCACGGCCCTGATCGAGAGCAGGCGCCTGGAAAATGGACAAATCAACTGGACCCTGACCACCAAAGCCCCACTCCGGGATGCGACTGGACAGATTATTGGCCTGGTAGGCGTGACCCGTGAAATCAATGAACTTATCCAAATCCAGCAGCACTTGCGCGAGAGCGAAGAGCTTTATCGTCTGATTACCGAAAATACCAGCAACCTTATTTGTCTCCATCACCCGGACACCCGGTACAGTTATGTATCTCCTTCAATTGAATCCATGCTGGGCTATAAACCAGAGGAATTGTTGGGCTTAAGCCCCTATGATTTTTTTCATCCAGAAGATGTTGAATGGATTCTAAAACCCTCTCATCAAAAAGTGAAAGCAGATAAACAAGAAGACGCAGTAGAGTTCCGGTATCGGGCTAAAGATGGCCGCTATCACTGGTTAGAAAGCACCATCAAGCCGGTGCTGAACCCCAACGGTACGGTAATTCATCTGGTTAGCGTGAGCCAAGATATTACCGCACGCAAGCAAGCAGAAAAGGCGTTGCGCGAAAGTGAAGAAATGCTGCGCTTTATTTTTGACAATGCTTTTGATGGCATCAGCGTGTATGAAGAATTTCCGGAAAGCGATACTCGCGCCCTGGTAGACTGCAATGTCCGTTACGCCGAAATTGCCGGGCGCAGCAAACAGGAACTCCTAGACATCGGCAATACCCTTTTAATTCAGCAGGCCAGCGGCAGCGGCCTCGGCCTGAGTCGCCGAGATTTTATGAACCTGATGCAAACAGGCGACGCTTTCAAAGGAACTTTCTCCTGGCTGCGACCTGATGGCCGGGAGAATATAGTTGAATATACTGCGGTTCAGGTGAAAAGAGGGGATAGGCTACTCACCATCGGCATTGATCGGGATATTACCGAACGAGTACAGGCCGAAGCTAAAATCCTGCGTTTGCAGCACCTGCTGCAAAATATCACCGACTCCATGCCTTCGGCCCTTATTACCCTGGACCCCGCCGGACGGGTTTTAACCTGGAATCCGGCCGCCGAAATTCTAACCGGGCAAAAGGCCAGCCAGGTGCAGGGCCAATCACTCTGGCAAACATGCCCGGACCTGGAACAATACCGCCAAACCTTTGAGCAAGTAATCAACCAGGGCCGCGTGGCACACCTACACCGGGAACAACTTCCTGCGAAAACCGGAACCAGTTACCGGGACGTAAGTGTCTTTCCCCTTGAGGCCAACGACATCGAAGGGGCAGTGTTACGCATTGACGACGTAACCCGGCGGGTGCAACTGGAAGAGATGATGCTACAATCGGCCAAGATGGCCAGCGTGGGCCGCCTGGCTGCGGGCGTGGCCCACGAGATCAACAATCCCCTGGGAGCCATGATCCAGAGCGCCCAGATACTGCAAATGGCCTTTGATCCCAGCCGCCCCCGCACCCGCGAATCTCTGCAAAATTGTGGCGTTGACCCCAAAGGGCTGGAGCGTTATCTGCAAGAACGCGGCCTTCTGGAATATCTGGACGGTATTCGCAACACCGGCGGGCGGGCGGCCAAGATTGTGGCCGATCTCCTCAGCTTCTCCCGCAAAACCTCTTCCGCGGTCGCGCCCCACCACTTGAACAAGCTGGTAAAACAAACCCTGGAACTGGCTGCCGCCGACTATGATTTAAAGAAAAAGTATGACTTCCGCCATATCGAGATTGTTTCAGAGCTGGCAACCGACCTGCCGGAAATTGTTTGCGACGGCCAGCAGATTCAGCAGGTGGTGCTTAACCTGGTGCGCAACGCTACCCAGGCCATGGCCAGGAAGAGAGGAAAGAAGAGAGGGCGTTTGACCTTACGCACGTTGTATCGGCCCGAAATCGAAAATCAGAAATCGGAAATCCAAAATCGCGGGTGGGTCAGATTGGAAATAGAGGATAATGGACCCGGCATTTCAGAGGAGAGGCGAGAAAAACTCTTTGAACCATTTTTTACCACCAAAGAGGTGGGCGAAGGGACCGGGCTGGGTCTGTGGCTGTGCTGGACCATTGTGGTGGAACGGCACAAAGGGCGGATTTGGATTGAGCCAGGACAAGACAGAGGAAGCCGTTTTGTGGTAGAATTACCCACACCGGACTAATCATTTTCAAGGAGGTTTATATGGCCAGCAAACGCATTCTGGTGATAGACGATGAACGATTGACCCGTATCTCTCTGGCCGATTTTTTAGAGGAGGCTGGCTTTGATACTGCCACGGCCAGCGACGGCGAAACGGCGCTACAATTACAGCGGGAACGTCCTTTTGATCTCTGTATTGTCGACATCCGGATGCCCGACCTGGACGGTGTGGATACCATTCTGGCCCTGCAGCACATGACTCCTCACTGCCAGTTTATCATCTACACCGGCTCGCCCCAATTTACATTGCCCCTGGCGTTGGAAAATTTGGGATTAACCGAACAACACGTTGTCCGTAAACCCATCATAGACATGGGTATTTTTACCGAACTCATTGGCCGCCTTTAAGACCCTACCCCACCCCGCAGGAGAGGTGATACATGACCAACAAGATTGACACCCACCCCTCGTTACCAGAAGCGCGCCAACGTTCTACCCCCGCCCGTATCTTATTAATCGACGACGAGGCGCTTATTCGCCGCTCGCTGTCGGATTATCTGAATGATTGCGGTTATGAAACTGTCACCGCTGTTGACGGCGCCGATGGCCTGAACCAGGCCCGCGCTCAACAGTTTCAGGTTGTTCTGGTAGATTTGCGCATGCCCAAGATTGATGGACTTAAAGTTGTGTCCACCCTCAAGAACGAACAACCTGAATTACCCGTTGTTGTAGTCTCGGGCACCGGGGTGCTGAGTGATGCCATCGAAGCAATTCGGCGCGGGGCGTGGGATTATGTGACTAAACCTATTCAGGACATGGACGAAATTGTGGTTGTGGTTGAGCGGGTGCTCGAAAGAGCCAGGTTAAGAACCGAACGCGACCAATATCAACGCGAACTGGAACAACTTAACCGCTCGCTGGAGGCCGAAGTAGCTCGCCAGGTTCAAAATTTGCAGGCGCAAAATCGTGAACTCACCGCCCTTAACCGGGTTTCTTACGCCATTAGCGCTCCCCTGGATCTGGATACCATGCTTAACCGGGCCATCGATGCGGCCATTGCAGCCATTGAGGCGGATAGCGGCATCGTTCGATTATTTGGTCAGGATCACAATCAATTAACCATCGCCGCTGCGCGGGGCATACCAAAAACCCACTATGCCGCCACGCAAACCCTCCCTTTAGCAGAGGGAATGGTGGGGCATGTAGCCCAGACGGGCCATCCGTACACTCATGCTGATTTTGTTGATGATCCCACAATTTCACTATTGAAAGACAAAGGATTTCATGCCTGTCTGGCCGTGCCGCTACGGGCAGGATACGAAATGCACGAAAAGCATCATATTGTGGGCACTCTGGAGATTATGTTACGAGCCACTCACACCTTCGACGCCCATGAAATCGAGCTATTAACCACCATCGGCAATCAAATTGGCGTAGCCGTAGCGCGCGCCCAATACGCTACCGATTTACAGCAAGCCAATGCGCAACTGGAGCAATTACTAACCCAAATTCAAGAACAGGCCCGGCAAGTGCAACAAATCATCGATACAGTCCCAGAAGGAGTCATCCTCCTCAACGGAGAGGGGAAGGTCATTCTCACCAATCCCGTTGCCGCAGAAGCCTTGGCCTCATTAGCCAAAGCCAAAACTGGAAGCATCCTCTCTCAATTGGGCGACCAGCCCCTTACCAAACTTCTGGCCCCTCCTCCTATGGGGCTGTGGCACGAAGTAGTTATGGAAAACCAACGTTACGAAGTCATCGCCCGCCCCATCGAAACCGGGCCTAGCCCTGGTGGTTGGGTTATGGTTATCCGCGATGTGACCCAGGAACGCGAAGTGGAACAACGTATCCAACAACAGGAACGACTGGCAGCAGTTGGTCAACTGGCCGCCGGAATTGCCCATGATTTCAACAACCTTCTGACCGTCATTACCGGCTACAGCGAACTCATGTTGCATCGTTCTAATAATCTGAACGATTCTGAATGCAAAGACATCGAGCAAATTCATAAAGCGGGGATACGCGCCACCGTCCTGACCCGCAAGTTGCTGGTCTTCAGTCGCCAACAGATGATTCAACCTCAGATTCTGGATCTCAATGCCATTATTACCGATATGAACGAAATGCTCCAGCGTCTCATCAGCGAGAATATCGACCTGATCACCATCCTGAATCCGGTAGAGGGGTGGATTACGGCAGACCCCGGACACATTGAGCAGATTATCATGAATTTGGTGGTCAATGCTAGCGACGCAATGCCGCGTGGCGGCAAGCTGGTTATAAAAACAACCAACGTTGACCTGCATCAAGATACTTTGGACGCCCATGTTGGCCTTGAACCCGGTCCGCATGTTCTGCTTTCTATCAGCGATACCGGCATTGGGATGAATGCGGAAACACTGACCCACATCTTCGAACCCTTCTTTACTACCAAGGCCAAAGGTAAAGGCACGGGCCTGGGATTATCTACCGTTTATGGCATTGTTCAGCAAAACAACGGCCATATTTCTGTTTCCAGCCAGCCGGGACAAGGCACTACGTTTCAGATCTATCTACCTCGTATCAAAGAGAAGGCTGAAACAGCCGGGCGTGGACAGACCCCTGCCGAATCGCCAGCCGGTACGGAAACCATTTTACTGGTAGAGGACGAAGATATGGTCCGCGAATTGACCCGTTACGCCCTGCGCCAAGACGGCTACCAGGTATTAGAGGCCAGCCATGGCAAGGAAGCTCTGAAAATTTGTGAACAACACCAGGGGCCAATCCACCTCCTGTTAACCGATATAGTTATGCCTGGCGGTATGAGCGGACGTGATCTGGCAAACCGGATGGTCTCTCTTCGCCCCGATACAAAAGTGCTTTTTATGTCTGGCTACGCCGACGAGGCAATTGTCCAACAGGGTATTCTAACTCCCGATATTGCCTTTCTCCAAAAACCCTTCACCCCCAGCACTTTAGCCCGCCGGGTGAGAGAAACGCTGGATAAATTCTAGAAGGTATCCTCGTAACTGGTCCAAGTCTTGACCTGCGTATAATTGCCATTTTCATCATAGTAGAAATAGTCGTAGATGATGAAGATGCGATCCACCGCCTCGACCCAAAACATCCGGCCATTCCAAAATTGTTGAAACGCGCCAGCGGTATCGACGGCAGCGCCGATGGCATAGCCCAATCGCTCTTTAACCTGGGCGCCGGTGCCTTCCCAATAGACCTTGCCGAATTTATCGCCCACCGGGTGGTAACCGGCAGGAACAGAGCTGACCTTGGCCGGGTCAGCCGGTCCCAGGTCGCCAAACCGTTGGTAATTGCCATCATCAAAGAAAACGTACACCGGATCCGCGCTATACACACTGTCAATTTCCAGCCAGAGCATGATGCCGTGTTCAAAAATCTGCACCGCAGCCCTTGTGCCCTGCTCGTTCCCCCCACTGGGGCAACCCAGGCTTGCCTGCACCTCAGGATGGTCACCCCACACCTGGCCAAATCCGCGGATGGGAACGCTGCTGCAATAAACCGGCTCTAAATTTTCAGGGTCTTGCTTCTCAACCACCGCCGCCGGTTGCGCCTCGGGCACATTCCCCAAAATGGCGCCAGCACTGGCCCCGGTAGGTAACAGACTCAAGGCTGGATCTGGCTCAACCAAGTCGGCGGCGAGCCAACCCCATTGATTCTGGTAAGAAATCAGCACCCACAGGTTATCAGCCGTTCGCCCGTAAGCCGTCATTGGCTCGGTGTGCTGAATAATACCTAACACTTCGCGGTCAAGGCCAGGTCCCTGCCGTACATTCGCCGCCGATGTTTGGGTATTTAACCAAACATTGATTTGCGCCAACTGCGCCTTTTGGTTATAGACGGCCAAAACTCCCGGCGGTACCTCAACCACATTAACCTCGTGGTAACGGTCAACCGGCACCGGGATAATGCTGGCATACCCTCCGGCCAGTTCCGGAGTGATGTCGGTCGGGCGATCAAAGTAATAAACCGAGTCGGTGTCGCGCAGGAGAGTTCTCGACTCAAACCCGGGGTGAATCGGCAGCAACGCCAACAACGCCGCCTCCGCTGGCGTGACCGGCGGGTCATTGTATTCCGGCTGAGTGACAATATGCCGCCATTCGTTGACCAGCCAGCGTGCCCCCCGGTCCACCCAATAGAGGTCACCCTGCTCGTCAAGCGCCAGCCGGGTCAACTCCCCGGCCAGGGGGATAGCCGCCAGAAAATCGTCATCTACCCTTATCACATTTTTCTGGGCAAAACCGTAGGCCAGAAATGTATCCAGATTGTAAATACGCCGGCGGGTTCCATCCTCCGTAAGATAGAATACGTCTTGGTCACTGCCCTGGAGCAAGGTTCCCGCGGGGTAAACAATCGACCGGGGGGTAGCTTCCATTATTTCCTCTACCGTGGACTCAACCGTTGGGGATTCCTCCGGGGTAGGGGTCACCGCCGGAGTTGCGGTTAAAGTTGCCGTTACCACAATCACCGGGGGTTGCGCCTCGGTTGAAGAAGCGCCACAAGCAACCGTCAACAGGGCTATTATCCCGATGACCATCAAACCTAAAACAACTTCAAGATTGGCGAGTTTCATTTGAGAACCTCCTAAAAAGTTTTGGTTTTTATAGAGATAACGTGTAAATTTGCTCTCACTATATTCCATCTTTGGCCAAAATATTGGACATAACTTTCGTCAAATTCTGACCGATTGGCTACGCCAAACAGGCGTTGAATCCGGCGCAAGTAATTTTAAGATTGTTAAAAATATTAAGGTTGGGGACTTGCCAAATCAAAGAAAGTGTGATAAACTGGGTAACACTACAATATATAGTGTCAGACAAATGTTCTGTAACTACATCTAGGAGGTCGTTGATAGTCGATATGGGTAACAATACCAAGCTGGCAGTCAGACTCCACTCGCAAGAACGCGAATGGCTCCTCAATTTGGGTAACGGCAGTGTTCTGGAGGGGGTCCGAAATTTGATTGAGCAGGCCAAGGAGCGGCAATTGGCGAGGGATGATTACTACCTCAAGAGCAAAGGCAAAAAGTCAAAGAGTTGGGGCAATAGCCGTTGGTAAGTTCAAGAAAGACAGAGGCGGCTCCCACGCCGCCGGTTCGCGGACGTGGGAGTTTGGTTTACGATGAAAGTTGGCTGCTCTGAGCCTCTGTTTAGTCTCAGATTACTCCAACCGAAGCCGGTAGCCGTATCCCCAAACTGTCTCGATCCATTCTTTACCGATCCGTTCTCGGACCCGGCTCACCATTTTATCAACCTGATAATCGTAGATGGCCTCGGCTTCTGCCTCCGACCAGACGGCGGTAATGATTTCATCTTTGCTTACCGCCTCCCCGGCGCGAAGATAAAGATAGTTTAACAAGTTGAACTGCTTCAAGGATAAACGGGGGGTCAATTTCTGGCCCTGCACCCATACCTCGCGGGTACTGGTTTCCACCCGTAATTGTTCTGCTGCGGCAAGGCCGGGATAGGTTTGGGTTACGATCAGGTCAATAAACCTAAAAGTAGCCTCACCAATGCGAATCTCGGCCCCATCGCTGAGTACAAGTTCACCCATCACTGGCTGGTTGTTGAGCAAAGTGCCGTTCTTGCTACCCAAGTCTTTTAACCAATACACCTGGTCGCGGCGAATAATTTGGGCATGACGACGACTGGCGAAATCGCTCCCCAGCACTACCTGGCACGTTGGGGCCCGGCCCAGGGTGGTGACATCCTGGGTTAGCGGTATCTCCTGCCCCACCTGGCCAGGGACTCCCCCTTTAATAAGCAACTTGGCTACGTCATCTGGCATATCCCAAAACCCTGCTTATGTGGTATACTACTAGGGCGATACATCAAGGCAATGTGCCACTTATTACCATGATACACAACATACCCTGATAGACAAGCCGTGACCGCAAAAGTGCTATTGGGTCGAAAAGTAGGCCCCTACCTTATTGAGTCCATTTTGGGGAGTGGGGGAATGGCCGTAGTGTACCGGGCCTGTAATCCTCAGGGTGAGCCGGTCGCTCTGAAGATTCTTTTTCCCCCGCCGGATGTTGGCGCAGAGATATTGGCCCGTTTTGAACGGGAAGCGCGGACAGCCGCCCGTCTCAATCACCCGGCCATTGTCCGCGTTATTGATGTTGGTCAGGCCGACGGGCGCGCTTTTATGGTAATGCCCCTCATCAAGGGTCAAACCCTGGCCATCCGGCTGGCCCAGGTTGGCAAGTTTGATGAAGCTACTGCCGCCGATGTTGCCTGGCAAATTGCCGACGCGCTCTACTATGCCCACGGCCACGGCGTCGTCCATCGAGATGTCAAGGCCTCCAACATTTTATTGACGGACGACGGCCGGGCGCTGCTGACGGATTTTGGGGTGGCGCAGGCTCTGGATGATCCCTCATTGACCCACACCGGCCATACCGTGGGCACCCCGGCCTATATGGCTCCCGAGCAAGCTACCGGTGCGCAAGCAATTGATGGCCGGGCCGACCTGTACAGTCTGGGCGTGGTGTTATACCAAATGGTCACTGGCCGGGTTCCGTTTGAAGGGACCACCCCCCAGGTATTGCACGCCCATGTCTACCAACCGCCGCCACCCCCTTCAACAATAGCCGCTGTTTCGCCAGGCATGGAAGCCGTCATCATGCAGGCCCTGGCCAAAGACGTGTCGCACCGTTTTCAAACCGGCGCCGCCATGGCTCACGCCCTGGCCCAACTGGATGACCAAACCAGGGTCGAGGTGAGAGTTACCCCTCCTTCCAGCGAGATCAGCCATCGTTCGACGCCTAAACTTGGGCTTTGGATGTTCCTTTTTGTCGCTTTCTTGGTTGCGGCTGCCATTACCTGGCAATTCGGTCGCACTGCCACAGATACGGCGCTTGAAATCAAGCCTACTTCCCGCGCAGCGCCTATTGCCTTTGCTACCGCCACACCTTCACCTACGTTTGCGCCTTCACCTTCGCCAACATCCACCCCAACTACCTCCCCCACCCCTGCCCCTATTGCTGAATCTCAGGCTACCCTCCCGGCCACTCCCACCATCCCCGCCTCGCCGACGCCCTCTCCCCCACCTGTCGACACGCCAACAGATATTCCACCTCCCCCGCCGACCTCCACGGTCTGCCCCCAACCCGTCGATGGTTTTTTGACGCCTCTTCAGGACCTTCCTCTGGCTGAAATCCTCGGCTGCCCGCGGACTCCGGCTGTCACCACTCCGGCTGCCTGGCAACCCTTTGAAAAGGGTTTGATGTTGTGGCAGGCCGACAAGAATCTTATCTACGTAATAGAGGGTAACAACTGGCTGCCCCCGGTGGGAGATCGCTGGCGCGAGGGTGATGATCCGTACGACCCCTCGATTATTGCGCCCAGTGGCTACTATCAACCCGTCAGAGGATTTGGGCTGGTGTGGCGCCAGCAACCGGACGTCCGAACGGCCCTGGGCTGGGGTCTGTCCGATGAGATTGGATTCACCGCCATCATCCAGGAGTTTACCAGCGGCCAAGTGTGGCACGATCCCGAACGGGCCAGGTTTATGATTCTTTACAATAGCGGGGCTTATGAGTTGGTCGAGGGGGCCGGTGATAACGGTCAACCGCCAGCAGGAGGGGAATAAGTCAAACAACCCGTAAGCGTATAACACTGGGGACATACAGGTAGGAGAAAAAGGGGGAATTGCTTCGTAAAAAGAGCCAAAATAGGGTTGGGGCAT
>JAFGNV010000009.1 GCA_016926805.1 Anaerolineae bacterium | reverse complement strand
GGACATTCTTCTGGCAAAAATTGCTGGTTTGATTACCCAGGCCCACGCTGCCGCAGTGCCTGTTATTTACGTTCAACATTGCGGCCCGGAAGGAGCCATCGATCAGCCCGGCACACCGGGCTGGGAAATCCATCCCGCGATTGCCCCCGGAGTAGGTGAGGTGGTGGTTCAGAAGCGTCACCCGGATGCTTTTCAAAATACAGACCTACGGCCTGAACTGGAATCTATGAGAATCAAGAAACTCATCATCACTGGGATGCAAACCGAGTATTGCGTCGATACCACCTGTCGTCGGGCCTATAGCTTGGGCTACGAGGTAACGCTGGTCAAAGACGCGCACAGCACCTGGGATACTAACCTTCTCACCGCGCCTCAAATTATCGCCCATCACAATGAAGTCTTGGGCGGCTGGTTCGCCAAATTGAAAGACGCGCGGGAGATCGAATTCCAATAGATCACGAGAAGCTTCCATTGGTGATGATTAAAGAAATTCAAGCTAAAATTTTGCTCTCGCATGTCAAACAACCCGATCCCTGGTTCGGGCTGAAATACAACATGAATCTGTACCGGGGTTGCCAGCACCGCTGCATTTACTGCGACTCGCGAAGCGAGTGCTACCAGATTGACCACTTTGACACAGAGGTACTGGTCAAAGCCAATGCCATTGAGTTGTTGCGAGCAGAACTTGCTCGTAAACGGGTGAAAGGCGCCATTGGCCTGGGGTCAATGAACGACCCCTATATGCCCCTGGAAAAGAAAATCAACCTGACCGGCCGCGCGTTAAAGGTAATTGCCGGGTTCGGCTTTCCGGTACACGTCATCACCAAAAGCGATTTGGTGCTCCGGGATTTGGACACGCTGCGAGAGATCAACCGCGCCTACGCGGCGGTCAGCTTCACCATTACCACTGCCGCGACGAGTTGGGCAAAAAGGTGGAACCGGGTGCGCCCCGGGTTTCGGAGCGACTCAAGGCAATGCAAGTGTTGGCCGAGCACGGCATTCACACCGGCATCACTATGATGCCGATTTTGCCCTACCTCGAAGACAACGAGGAGAATATCATCGCCATTGTCCAGAAAGCACACGAACACGGCGCAGCTTACATCATCCCCTCGTTTGGCATGACCCTGCGTGACCGGCAGCGGGCGTATTATTACCAAAAACTCGACCAGTTATTCCCGGCGGTCAGGCAGCATTATCAGCAAAGATATGGCCATCAGTATCACTGTCCTGTGCCGAGCGTCGAAAGATTGGCCAAACTATTTTACGAGTTGTGTAACCAATATGGCCTGGCGACGCGCATCACCCTATATCAACCAAAAACGGCCACCCAATTGAGCTTACTCTGATGAAAATTCACATCCAAGGCGCGCGTGAACACAATCTTAAGGATATCGATGTCGAATTTGGCGATGGCCTGACCGTTGTGACCGGTATCTCTGGTTCAGGCAAAACCTCGCTGGTTTTCGACACGCTGTATCACGAGGCCCGCCGCCGTTTTTTGGAGATTTTCTCGCTTGGCTCGGCTGGCCTGCGACTATCTCCGGCCAAAGTGCAGGCTATCACCGGCCTCGGTCCGGCGATTGCCGTCGGCCAGAACCTGTTAAATCGTAACCCCAACTCAACCCTGGCCACGGCCTCTGGTTTACACCCGTTTCTGCGCTTGCTTTACGCCCGTTTTGGCGAACGACACTGCCCGCGTTGCGACGCTGGATTGACCGTTTTGACCGAAGATGAAATCGTTGAGCGGCTGCTGACTATTGCCGGGCAGAGACCGGTCACCGTCTTGGCCCCGTTGTTACGCAACGTCCAGGGTAGCCACCGCACCTTGCTGGAACTGTTGGCGGACGAATTTGGCCTGGATAGATTACTGGTGGACAACCGCCCGTATCACCGGCAAAGTTTAGACCCGGCCCAACCCCACGACTTGGCGGTGGAAGTCGCGCGTTTATCTGGCTCTGTGTCGGCCAAACAGGCCCGCGAAATCATCCAAATGGTGGCAGCGCTTGGCGTGCATGCCGTCATCCTCAAGCGTGATGACAGAACGTGGACATTTTCCAAAGCGCCCGCCTGTGTGTCCTGCGGCGCCTGGTTTGGCGACCTCGAGCCGGTTCATTTCAACTCCCCTTGCCCGGATTGCCAGGGGCAGGGCTGCTCTCATTGCCTCCAGACCGGCCTGCACCCGGAAGCTGCCGCTGTTCAGTGGCAGGGCTTACGGCTGACTGACCTGCTGGCGCTTTCAGTAGACGACGGGCGCGCCTGTTTTGCCAAATCCGACTTACCCCCCTCGGCGGCTCGCCTGCAAACTGAAATTGAACGGCGGCTGGACGCCCTGGCCCGGGTTGGCTTGGGCTACGTGGCTCTCAACCGGCCAGCCCCGACTCTCTCGCGGGGTGAGGCGCAGCGGGTGCGCCTGGCCGTGGCTTTGACCAGTCGCCTGGAAGACATGGTGCACGTGCTCGATGAACCAACCATTGGCCAGCATCCCGCCGATGTGGCCCGGCTCCTGCCCGCCTTTCGTGATTTGGCCGGGCCGGTGGTGTACGTGGAGCACGACCGGGGGGCGGCAGCCGTGGCCGACCAGGCCGTCGACCTTGGGCCTTGGGCTGGCAGCGAGGGCGGACAATTGTTATTTAGCGGTACCCCGGCCGGGCTGTGGCAGGCCGACACGCCCACGGGTCGCTATTTTAGCCTGCGCGAACGGGTGTCCAGACCCCAACCTCGCCCGGCCCCAACGGCTTTTTTAACCGTGCGCGGCGCCGAGCGGCGTAACTTGCAACAGATTGACGTGCCCCTTCCCCTGGCCCGCCTGACCGTCGTCACCGGTGTTTCTGGGTCGGGCAAAAGCACCCTGGTTGAAGACGTTTTGGTGGCTTCCTTATCTGCGCAGAAACCGGTCGGCTGCCGGACGGTGGAGGGGCCGCCATTAAAGCCGGTGCTGGTCGACCAAAATCCCATCGGACGGAATCCACGCTCCAATCCGGCTACCTACACCCAATTATCCGACCTTATCCGGGATTGTTTTGCCACCGCTACCGGACTCTCTGCCTCCCACTTTTCGTTCAACCGGCCCGAGGGCGCTTGCCCCACCTGTGGGGGCATGGGGGCCATTGAGGTGACGATGCGTTACTTGCCCTCCACCTGGATTCCCTGCGCCGATTGCGACGGCCGTCGCTTCTCGGAAGAAGTGCTGGCCGCGCGGGTAAAATTTGGCAATCGCCCCCTATCCATTGCCGATTTCTACGAACTGAGCGTTGACGAAGCAATGCCTTTGTTGCTTGAGGTCGAGTGTCTGCTTGAGGCCAGCAGACAAGCCGCCGGACGGATTTTGACTGCTCTACACGAGGTGGGCCTGGGTTATTTACCCCTGGGGCAACCTTCGCCTACCCTTTCCGGCGGCGAGGCCCAACGAGTCAAACTGGCCAAGCATCTGGGGCAGCGGTCCCTGGCTACCCGGTTGCTGGTGTTGGATGAGCCGACCACAGGACTGCATCCCCAAGACATTGCCGGGCTGCTCATTGTGTTGGACCGGTTAGTGCGGGCGGGGGCGACCATTGTGGTTGTTGAGCACCATTCCGACGTCATCCGGGCGGCGGACTGGGTGATCGACCTGGGGCCGGGCGCTGGACCGGCCGGAGGACGTCTGCTGTATGCCGGTCCGCCGGAGGGGTTGACCGAAACGCCAGAGTCCATCACCGGGCAGGCCTTGCGCGAAGAGGCGGCTTTGCAACCGCTGGCGACTGCCTCGCTTCAGCCATCAGAGCAGCAATCCCAGATTACCATCCGAGATGCCCGAGCCAACAATTTGCAAGGCGTGGATGTGGACATTCCCAAAGCCGCGCTCACCGTGGTTACCGGTGTGTCCGGTTCGGGCAAGTCGAGTCTGGTCAGTGATGTGCTCGAAGCAGAGGCCAGACGACGTTTTCTGGAGTCCCTGTCGTTGTATGAGCGACAATCCACCCGCGAGGGGCCGGAAGCGCCGGTTGGCTCGGTCACGGGTCTGGGAGTAACGCTGACCGTAGGGCCGGAGCGTCGTCAATTTGCGCAGCGAGCCACCGTGGGCACCGACACCGAGCTTGTTCATCACCTGGCGGTGCTGTTGGCCTGTGCTGGTGAGCGAGCCTGTCTGGAATGTGGCGCCAAAATGACGCGCGGCGAAACATGGCACTGTCCCGGCTGCCAGGCGACAGCCCCCCTTGCTTACCCCCGCCATTTTTCATCCGCCAACTATGCTGCCGCCTGTCTGACCTGCCACGGCGTTGGCTCGCTCCAGGTGCCTAATCCCGTTAAACTGATTATCGAGCCGGACAAGCCGCTGTGCAACGGCGCAATGTATTCGCCGGGCTTCTTCCCCAAAGGTTACCTGGGCAAGCCCTTCAACTACGGGTACACGATGGTCCAGGCGCTGGCCGCCCGCTACGGCTTCGACCCGGCCGCCACCCCCTGGAATGAGATGTCCCCCGAAGCACAGCAAGCTTTCCTGTTCGGCGACCCCCAACCGTTGCCGTTCACCCATCACGGTCGGGATGGCCAGACCCAGACCGGCGAGCGCGAATTCCCGGGTTTTTACGGCTGGATTCGCGACTGGGATGTCGGCGGAACCTATACCGATACCCAGGTTTGCCCCGCTTGCCAGGGCAGTTGTCTGCGTCCAGAGTACGCCGCCGTGACGCTGCGCGGACACAATATGCACCAACTGAGCGAGTTGTCTTTGGCCGAATTGAGACAGGTGATGGCGGCGATTCAGCAAGATGCTCAATTGCCCGGAAAGGTCTTGCAGAGCGAGCTAGAGGCCAGCCTGGGCATAATGCTTAAACGACTGCATTTTCTGCTTCAGGTGGGCCTGGGATATCTGCACCTAAATCGGGTCTCGGCCACGCTGTCGGCGGGCGAGGCCCAGCGGGTCAAACTGGCCGGCCTACTGGGGAGCGGCTTGACTTCCCTCACCGTGCTGCTCGATGAACCATCGCGGGGCCTGCATCCGGCTGAGGTTGAAGCGTTGTCGGCGGCCTTGCAAGCATTACGTGATGAGGGAAACACGGTCATTGTTGTTGAGCACGACCCGGTGATCATCCACGCGGCCGACTACCTGATCGACATGGGACCGGGCGCCGGAGTCGCCGGGGGGCGGATTATGGCCCAGGGAACGCCAGCGCAAGTAGCCCAGGCTGACAGTCTGACGGCCCGTTGGCTGCGCGGCGAACGCATTTTTGATGGACATCGTTCCCGGCGTGAGCCGCGGGGCTGGCTGACGATTCGGGGCGCTCGCGCTAACAATTTGCAGGGTGAGGATGTCCGCCTGCCGCTGGACGCGCTGGTGGGCGTGTGTGGGGTTTCCGGTTCGGGTAAAAGCACGCTCTTGATCGACACCCTGGGGCGGGCGCTGGCGCCCAAAAAACAAACAACCTCGGTGGCCTATGAGCCGGTTGAACCGGGCGAACACGAGGCCATCGAAGGCGCGCCCAAACGGGTCATCCTGGTGGACCAGGCCAAAGGGGGCGTGAGCAGTCCGCTTAATTTTCTTGCTTTGCTCCAGCCTCTAGGGGCCTTGTATGCGGCCAGTGAAGATGCCCAGGCCCTGGGGCTGAGTGAGAAAGCGTTGACGGGTTGCTGTTCAGTTTGCCAGGGCCGGGGCGTGCTCAAGCTGGATATGGGCTTTTTGCCCGACGTGCATACGCCATGCGAAACTTGCCGGGGAACCGGTTTGCTCCCGGAAGCTAGAGAGGTTCGCCTGCGTGGCGTGGCTCTGCCGGAGTTGTTTGGGCTGACTATTGACGAAGTGAGCGAGTTTTTTGCTGATGAGGCCAAGATCGCCAGCCCGTTGCAATCGGCGCAGGCGGTTGGCCTGGGCTATCTGGTGTTGCGCCAACCGGGTTATACCCTGTCCGGGGGCGAAGCGCAGCGATTGAAAATAGCCAAAGAGTTGTGCCGGAAAGCTCCGGCCAAAACGCTTTACATTTTAGACGAACCCACGTTGGGACAACACCTGGAAGACGTGGCCCGGCTCAATGGCATTCTGCATGATTTGGTTGAGGCCGGCCACAGCGTTTTCGTGGTTGAGCATCACCCCCACGTGTTGGCAGTTTGTGATTGGTTGGTTGAGCTTGGTCCTGGGGGTGGACCGGCTGGAGGCCGGGTGATTGCTAGCGGTACCCCCGAAACGCTGGCCCGGGGCGATACCCCCACGGCCCCCTACCTGCGTGAGCTTTTGTGGGAGGGAACTCGATGACCTGGCTACCGCTGCTGCTGGCCGATCCTTCGCCTGCCTTGCGGCTGCTGGTTTTGCGGGAATTGTTCAACCGGCCCGAGGATGACGCTGAAGTCCGCGAGTTGGCCGCCTTGCGTGAAACCGACCCGCTGGTGACCGATTTGTTGGTTCTGCAGGAACCGGAGGGGGCCTGGTCGCGGGTGGATTTGACCTCGTCGGGCCGCAAGTTGCGGGCCACGGCCCTGGCTTTGACCCGGCTCGGCTACCTGGGCTTTGGCCCCGACCATCCGGCGGTTCAAGGGGGCGCTGAGTATCTTTTCTCTTTACAGCAGGCAGATGGGTCCTGGCCCCTGGCGACGGCGTGGACAGGCCCGGAAGCAAAAAAAGAGGGGTACGATATGGTACCCCTGCAAACAGCTCTCCCGCTGCGAGGTTTAGCCGCTTGCGGATACGCCACCGATGCACGAGCAGAGCGAGCCTACGAGTGGCTGCTGGCCCAGCGTTTACCGGACGGAGCGTGGCCCACCGGCCTTGCTGCCGGCAACTACGGTTACGTTGGCGGCTACCGGCGACTGGCCCACTCTCGTTGGGGCTGTCGCTCGAACACCACGGGCGCGTTAATGTGTCTGGCCTGTCACCCGGAGCGTCGAACCAGTCCAGAGGCCCAACGGGCGCTCGATTTACTCCTGGGGCGTGAGATCAGGGAGAGTTACTCGTTTGGCTTCGAGGTGGCCCGGACGATAGGCGTGGAACCGGCGCGCGGCTTTTTTACCCATTACGCCCGTTTTGACCTGGCCCAAATCCTTGATTTGTGCTGGCGAGCAGGAGCCGGCCGAGACGACGAACGCGTGATCGAGTTGGTAACGTTTGTGCAAGATTTACAGGGGCCCTACGGGTTATGGGAATATACCCCTCGTCCACAAGCTTCGCGCTGGGTGGCGTTTGACCTGCTGCGTTCCCTTTCCCGGCTTGGTGAAGCTGGCGACTGGCTGAGCCTTGAACCGCGTACACCTTTTCAGGCGTACCCCAGGCGAACTAAACGATTTTGACCCTGCTATCAGTTGTTCAATCATAACGGCAGTGATCTTGCACCACCTGCATCAACCAGCGCATACGCCCCACACCTGTTCCGGCGGCCAGGGAACCGGTGGTGGTGACATTCAGCCCGCCGGTTTGACCGGCCTTTTTAAAATCCTCACTCACTCGTTGTTTGATCTCCGCCGGGCTGCCGTTTCGTAAAAGAAACGGCGGAATTTGACCATCGATAAGCGCATCTGGCATTTTCCGGCGAATCAGGGCCGCATCTACTTCCGGGCCATAGTTCACTTCCCGGATGCCCAATTCGTACTGCATCTCCAGCAGGTGGCCCATCGAGCTGTCGGAGTGTTGGTAGCGCCGGGCGTTGCCAGGGGCCAGGGCATTCAGAACCTTTTCCAGAACAGGATAACAATATTCGCGGTAAAGTTTTGGGTTAAAGAGGGCGCTGTTGTCATCGGTGATCCACCAGCCGGGCTGGGTGTTGCCGCTGAACTCGCGCAGAACTTGGTTGAACTCGACCATTTTTTCGGCCAGAATGTCCCGAAATCGCTGCATCAAATCCGGGTGGTCGAACATCCAGAAAAATACGGTTTCCACCTTGAGCACCGAGGTCATAATAGTGGCCGGTCCGCGACTGCCGTCGCCCAAGAGGGGCAAACGTTTACCGGCGCGTCGTCGTTGCTCCCACTCCTGCAAAAATGCATCGGGCAAGCTCCAGGTAGCCAGGTCGGTTGCTTCGGCCCGGTCTAACACTCTGGCAAATTCGTCCGGGTCGTCGGTAACCGGGGTGAGCCAGGGCGTGCTGCCTTCGTGGTAGGTAAATTCACAGTCAAACAGATTTTCGATGCGCTTGGGGGCATACTGGAACGTATCCTCGTCAAAAAAAGTTTTGCCCACGTAGGTTTGCGTGATTTGGTTAACCTCCCGGTGCAGCGCATCCCGATACGCCTTGTCTTGATAATACCGCAGGGTGGAAGGTACCTGCATAAACTCAAAAATCCAGTGATCGTCGGGGGAGAACGACACAGAGCAGCGTGGTTTGTTGGTGGTGAAGGTTTGACACAATTCGTTTTCGACCCAGAAGGCGTTGACATCTAGACCTTGGGTCAGTGTCATAAATTCATTTTCAATAATGGGCAAGGTGTCCTCCGTAACCTGACACAAGATGTCATAAATTGTATGCTAGGATGTGAATAATCGACAAATTGTGATGCAGCTTATGGTGAAACGTGAATGTATCAAAATAGGAGGAACAACCATGGAATATCGAACATTAGGCCGCACCGGCCTTGAGGTGAGCGTCGTCGGCCTGGGCACGGAATATCTCAACGGGCAATCGCGGGAAAACGTGGTCTCGGTAATCCGGGAAGCCATTGACCGGGGCGTAAATTATATTGATCTGGTTTTTTCTTTTCCCGATTATCTGAATAATCTGAGCGAGGCCTTGCGGGGTCGCCGCGAGCAAGTCATCTTAACCGGGCATTTAGGCTCTACCGAGCGAAACGGCCAATATCGCAAAACACGCAGCCCCAAACAGAGTGAACAGGCTTTTCGGGAATTTTTGGCCCGGCTGGATACGGATTACGTGGACATTCTGTTTTTGCACAATTGTGACAAGCAGAAGGACTATGACCAGTTGACCAAACCACGAGGCCAGATGGAATTGGCCCAGCGCCTCCGGCAAGCAGGCCAGGCGCGGTTTATCGGTTTCAGCGGGCACACTGTATCAACGGCTCTGCAAGCCATTGAAAGCGGGGTGGTTGATGTGCTCATGCTTCCGGTCAATCTGGCGGCCAACGCCGTGCCGGGCAAAAAGGATTTGCTCAAAGCTTGTGTAGCCCATAACGTGGGCGTAGTGGCGATGAAACCCTTTGCCGGGGGGAAGTTATTGCAGAAACAACGAACCGTTCGCATGTCGGGATATCAGATGGGCGGACAGTCGCTCAACCTCAAAAAGTCTGCGCCGATTACGCCAGTGCAGTGTCTGGCCTATGTGCTGGCCCAGGTTGGCGTCTGTACCACCGTGCCCGGTTGCGCTAATCTGGAGCAGTTGGATGCGGCTCTGGCATACAGGCAGGCCACCGAGGCGGAAAAGGATTTCTCCAGCCTGCTGGCCGATTTCCAGCAATACGTGGCCGGCGAGTGCGTCTATTGCAATCACTGTCTGCCCTGCCCGGAGAGGATAGACATCGGCCAGACCATTCGCCTGCTGGAGATGGCTCAACGACAACTGACGGCGGAGTTACAGGCTGAGTATGAGGCGTTGCCTGCCAAAGCTTCCGCTTGCGAGGAGTGTGGCGTTTGTGTGGAGCGTTGTCCCTTTGGCGTGGAGGTGACGGCAAAAATGAGGCAGGCCGTGGCCTTGTTTGAAGGCGCCCACTGATTTTTCCGGTCAGGGACTGCTGAAATGCCTGCCGGGAATGTGTCGCCGATTATCTGGGGTTGCCTCATTCATCTGGATTAGGTGATGATTGTCTCATCCGTTTGATCTCACTCTGGCGGTGTTTTTCTCTTAACCGGCGTTCCTGCGAGGCCCGGGATGGTTCTGTTTTTCGACGGGTTCTGGGTTCTTTGGCAGCCTGGCGAATTAACCCGACCAGCCGGTCGAGCGCAGCCTGCCGATTCTGTTCTTGCGTACGAAATTGCCTGGCCTCGATAATCAGGACACCCGCGCCGGTGATACGATTCCCGGCCAGGCGAACCAGATGCTGGCGAACGGAGTCGGGCAAGGTAGGTGAATTGGCTACATTGAAGCGGAGTTGCACGGCCGTGGCAACTTTGTTTACGTTTTGTCCGCCCGGCCCCGCAGCCCGGATAAAATCCATCTGGATTTCATCTTCGTTTATGGCCAGGGTAGGAGTAATTTCAATCATCAAATTAAGTTGGGATTTAGTAAAAACCGCCAGTCCGGCTAGACTGGCGGTTTAATTTTGATTTATCGTAATGCTGATGGGTGGACTTGAACCACCGACCCCGAAATTATGAGTTTCGTGCTCTAACCATCTGAGCTACATCAGCACATTAAAACTCAATGGTAGATTTTAATCAAAAGAGGGTAAGTGTCAAATTGAGGTTTGGTTCAAGGTTTTGGCAGGGGTTTCAGCAACTGCGGCGGTCTTTCAGAATCAAGGTGTTGCCCTGGTGTAGCGGGGAAAAGTTTCTTTGCCAAAGAAGAGGAGCCACCATGCTTCTACGGGAGTATGGGCTATTGGCCCCGCCTCAACTGTTTGCGGGTTTTGCCGGGGCAATTGGCTGGCCGCTTCGGGGGTAGGCATAACCACCACCACAACCTCACCAGGGCGGGCCCATTTTAGTTCGCGGCGGGCCATTTCTTCCACATACAGGTCGCTGGCCACATAGGTGCGGTGGGCCAGCAGTTCTTGCCGGTATCGTTGGGCTATTTCAACTTCTTGGCTCAATCGTTCTTCTTCACGCTGCACCTGGTAATTGGCCGCAGCTCGACGGCCCAAGTCGATGATAAGAAAAATAGAAATCGACAGGACAATAATTGCCACAAATTGGGCCAGGCTTATTTTAGCGGTTTGCTTTTTCTTGGTCACAACCTTTCTCCAACAAGTGTGGCAGGGTGTTACCATCATACAATAAGCCCCATAATATGTCAATTGAATTATGTAAAATACCGAGTCGATCCACTTAATCCTATTAACATACGGTTCATATTTTGGGCAGGGCAACCAGCAAGCGGCAATAGTGACCGGCCGTGGTGAGATGCTGTTGGCGTTTAGGGTTTTGTTCCAGCCAGGCCAGGGGAGCGAGTAATAACCGGGCCAAAGTGGCGGCAGTCAGGATGAATTTGTAAACTAAACCCGATAGCCGTCCATAATGTTTGCGGATAAAGATGAGTTTGCTTTGATAGAGGCATAAAAACATCTCGGCTGCAATTTGCTGGGTGCTTTGGCCGCCGTAATGCACTACTTGCGCCTGGGGCACCCAATAGAGCAACCAGCCTGCCGTTTGAATACGGTGGCAGAGGTCTACTTCTTCAGTATACATAAAATATTTATCGTCCAATAGCCCAACCTGGTTTAAGGCTTTGCGGCGCAGCATTAAAGCCGCGCCCTGGATTACTTGTACCTGGTGAGGTATAGCCAAATCCCAGTCATTCATTCGATAAACACCGTAAGGTCGAACAACATCCAGATGGAACAATCGCCAAAGTTCACGCGACAGGGTGGGAGTAGGATAGCACGACGTTTGTAGGGTGCCATCGGGGTTAAGCAGACGCGCCCCTATTGCCCCCACCTGGGGATGAGTGTCCATAAAACGGTGAAGTATGGTTAGTGTTCCGGGTTTTACCGTTGTGTCTGGGTTGAGTAACAACACGTAACGCCCTGTGCTGTGACAAATAGCCTGATTATTAGCTGAGGCAAAGCCAGCGTTTTTTTTGTTCTCAATCAATTGCACCCAGGGAAACTGTTCTTGGAGCATCCGAACACTATCGTCGGTGGAGGCGTTATCTACCACCAGGGTTTCTACCTGCAAATGTGGCGAGGCCTGGATGTCGGCCAGCACCGAAGCCAGGCATTGAGCCAGCAAGTCGCGGGTATTCCAGTTGACGATGATGATGGAGAGGTCCATACCGTTACTTAGTTATTGCGTTTTTTTCTGTTGGGCAACAATACATCTGCTCCAAGGCAACCAATCCCCCCAAAAACAACCAGGATAACATACTGGCCCGAAAACCACCCAGGTTGATATTATAAAAGAAGGGGATAACCCAATCGCCAAAAGCGGCAGCGGTTAATGTTCCTGCCACCCCACCAATGGCTCCGTAAGCATAAGCCCGGGCAAACCCGTCCGGAACACGCTGTCGTAGCTGCCAGCCTAGCCAGCCCACTGCGCCGAAAAACCATAGAAAGCAGGCCAGTCCTAATATCCCGGTTTGGGCAATGAGGTCAACGTACTGGCTGTGTGAGTTGAATTTCACAGCCCAGCCGCGAATGGGGAAAAGAGGCGTGTACCAGTGATAGTTGGCCGGTCCCAGCCCTAAAATAGGATTGACCTTGGCAATCTCCCAGACAATTTTCCAGGCATCGACGCGGGTTCCCAGGCTATATGAATTGTCTCCAACCATAATCGCTGCAATGAGCTTTTGAGATTTGACGACGCCGCCTATCATCCCCACGAATGTAGCCAATATTCCTAATCGTGGGGTGGCAGCCCATAGGATAGCCCCAATTGCCGCTAGCGGCGGCACCCAACCAGAGTTCCATTCCCACCCTTGCCTCAAGGCGACATAGAGGGTGGCCATCATTATCCCTCCCAATACTGCTCGCCAATGGAGGGACAGCCTTCGGTTGAAGGCAGCCTGGCTGAAAGAAAGGGCGATCATCCAAACCCAAAAGATGCTACCAGTAGCTCCGGCGGTAAATAAACGCTCGGTTAATTGATCCAGTTTCGGCAGTATCCGGCCGGCAATATAAAAACTACCCAGGGCCAGAAAAAACCAAGTTAGCCACTCTAACCAGCGAACTTCGTGTATTTGAGAGGCCCCTATTAAAAATAGTCCCGCCGAGAACAAGTATAAGGAGAGTCCGCCAAGTTGAGCGCCTAAAGGGGCCGGTTGAGCAAAGGTATACCAGGGCAATTGCCCAATACTAAAAGCCAGGACAGCGACGATAACGAGAAATATCAGGGGACGTACCGGCAGTGAAGATGGCAGTTGTATTTTCTGTTGGCGGACCATCATATCCATTATCCAGAGTCCAATTAATAACGCGGCAAGTCCTAAGGTAGCATTGGAGTTGCTGGGGCCGCTGATGGGGATAGCTATAGAACCAATGAGAGCCATTAAACCCAAAGGCGGCCAGCGTATGAAGAGTAAAACTGCACCAATCCCAAGGGGTAGGACAAGGATCAATTGTAAATGGCTTGGGGACCCCATATACGCCAGGACGGCACTGAATAGCAGTATACCGACGACAATTAGTGGGCGTAGCCAGACATGCATACTTTGGCTCAACCAACGGCGGGGGAAACTGAGTATACTATCGTTGATAATGCTTTCGATGGAAAGAAAAAGGTTAATCATAGCGCCTCAAAGAATACATATCACCAGGCTAGAAACCATTGACGTTCTTTTACGCGTTGGCCGCTCGCTCGACCAATTGCAGGAAGCGAGGCATAACTACTTCCCAGTTATATTTTTTACGTACCAGTTGATAAGCATTTTCCGTAAGTTGCTGGCGTAATTTTGGATCCTTGAGTAAACGAATGACTGCTTGAGCAAAGGTCTCTGGCGTATCCGCAATTAGCAGATGCTTGCCAGCCTGAACTTCTAACCCCTCCGCCCCTTTTGAGGTTGCTACTACTGGCGTACGCAGGGCCATTGCTTCCAGAATTTTTAAGCGTGTGCCGCCGCCAGTGCGCAAGGGGGCTATACTAACTTGCGAGCGAGCAATAAGAGGTCGCACATCATCTACAAAACCGGTCAAAGTCACATTATTGACTGGCGGCAAAGATCGGTTTGCGTGGTCTCCGGTAATGGACAAATGCGCATCAGGTATTTGTGTTTGGATGGCTGGATAGACCTCACGCAAAAACCAGAGCATAGCCTCGTAATTGGGAGAATAGTTAAAGGACCCAGTGAAAATCAGCGTGTTTGGCTGTAGTACCTCTTGAATATGACCATAGCTTGTCAAGTTGACGCAGTTGGGAATAATCTCAACGGTGTGGTAGCCATTCACCGCCTGAGAGAGGTATTGGCGTTCTTGTTCGGAAACTACGGTGCAGGCCTGAAAATTTTTTAATAAAGAAATCAAATAGCTACGGTGCTTCAGCCAGGTCAAACCAAAGCGAAGACGATGCCTAAATGATTTGGATCGGGTAAACCGTTCATATAACACGCCTATTTCTACTTCTTCAAATAGAGCAGGAAGACCACGAAAATATTGGCTGTAGGCTGCCATATCAACCTCAGAAGCGATAACCACATCGTAGTCCTTTTCTAGGAGTGTTTGCTCAATTCTGGTTCTCATTTCCGGTGAAAAGGTGTCGATTATAGAGCGAGGCTTCAAACTTAAAAAGCCTAACCGGGCATGCAGACTATGAGAATTAAAAGGTTTCCAAGGCACAATCTGTATTTCTTGACAAAACGATTCTAGTTCAGATACGTTCGGGGCGATATTTGATCGGTCAGCAAAGCTCAGCAAGGTGACCTCATGATCCTGAGCCAGGCCACACAATAGGTTATAAATGCGTAGCTTGGCACCATTGCTTGGTGGATAAGGAAACCAGCGAGATAAGAATAAAATCTTCATTGGTTTGGATAACATACTGTAATCACATCTGATCCCATCTGGCCGAAACGTCCCATAAAAAAGTCACGTAGAGCCAGCATATTTGCCTGGCGTAAACGTCGAAAGGCATGGGTTTTGTATTGGGTTTTTAGCGTCCATGCGCTTATTGTCCGCAAGGTACGAATAAGGATGCGTAAGACTGCTAACCAGCGTAGATGGATAGGCGCATTTTGCCAAAAGAACAATAAAACATTACGGGTCATATAATAAGTATTAGCCGGCGATGCCTGCCCCAGGGTGGCAGAAACTTTGTGCCACATAATCGCTTGTGGGGCATACCAGACTTCAAAACCATGACGTCGAGCACGCACAGCCCATTCAACATCTTCAAAGTTTAAGTAATAGTCTGGCGCCAGACCGCCAATGGTTTCTATGAGTTCCCTCCGTACCAATACCCCACAGCCAGCGATAAAATCGACAGGTTCAGGGTGCTTTAGCTCAGGGTAGGTTATAGCCGGCTGAAACATACCTCGGTTTTGGGTCTCGCCTTTAGCCCATTCAATAAAACAACCAGCAGCAAATAGGGTGTTAGGCGGTTCGATACAGTACATAGTGGGGCCGACCATGCCGATCTTTGGATTAGACTCGGCTACCCCTACTAATTCAGTAAGCATGCCTGGCGCGACCAAGGTGTCGTTATTCAATACCAAAATATATTCAGCGCCTGTGTTCAAGGCGCGATGTATGCCAGCATTATTGCCAGCTGCATATCCCAAATTATTTTTGAGTTCCAATATTTCAATTGATGGCTGGCTGGCTCTGATTCTGGCTACTGAATCATCTATTGAACCATTGTCCACAACTAAAGGATGGTGATTGGAATAATCAAGATTTGATACAGACTCTAAACAGGCAATTGTGTCTGGAGCATTATTCCAATTAAGTATAACAATGTATACTAATGGTCCCGCGTTTGTCTGAACCATATCTGTTCAAACCCATAGAGCATTTTTATGTATCTATTCGATTGATAAGTCTTTCGTAGATTTCTATCAATTCTTCTACTTCTTCTTCGATTCGTTTAACCCGAGGAATTCTTGCTTGTAAGTGTTCCAACAAACCAGGTTCAGTCATCACTCGTCGTAGCTGATGAGCTAAATCATCTGCGTCACCCCGTTCAAACAACAACCCATTGACCTCATGTTGAACGAATTCAGAAATCCCTCCGACCTTAGAAGCAATCACCGGGGTTTTGCTGGCAAAAGCCTCTTGAATCACCCGCGGATTATTCTCGTGCCATTGGGACGGTACAACCAGTACGTCAATCTGCGACAGGATGTCGCCAAGATGTTCATGAGGGAAGGCCCCATGAAACATAACATTCTCCTTTTTGCCTTCTGCTAAGGCTTGCAATTTCTGCATATACTCCGCTGATTGTTCGTAGTCACCAAAAATTGAGAGTTGCGCCCGATCTCCCCAGGAGTTAGATATAAAAGCTGACAGTAGAAGATGTACTCCTTTGATAGGAATAATCTGGCCTATATACCCTATGCGGATCCGCTCCGAGATTTTTGGGGGTGGTAGAGTTTCTAACCAGGTGAGATCGTGTCCACTACGAATTACTTTGATGGGTTTGGATATCCCAACGGCCTTAAACACATTATATAAACTCTCTGAAGGTGCGATGATGCAGTTTACAGACTCTATCATCGTGGCCAGGTAGGACTTACGATGCTCCATATCCAGGGCCATACCTCGCAAGCCACGCTTACGGCTGATCCCAGGATGTTTACTTATCCACGTTAATATTGCGGCTGTTGTTGCTTCTGACATTATTGAATTAAGCCCACAATATGCCTTAGTGTCCCATAACATACACCTAAGACACTCCCAGCCTGTGGCGCGCCCATTACATAAAGAACCATCACCACGCAGTAAATTCAACCTGGGACAGATAAACCAATAGTCGGTGAGGGTCAAAACAACTGGTAGTTTTCGGGCTTGAGCTGCTTGAATGACACTGGCAGACAGCGTGTAGCAAGAAGTAATATGAACGACGTCCGGTTGCCACTGTTCCAACCATTGCCCAAGATATTTCTCGACGATTGGGTTACAGTACAAAAATCGATTTGGATCAGAGGCCAAACCCCAATTGAGATGAACACGTCGGACTGGTATTTGACGGAATGTTTCATCAACATATCCATTCCAGTAATGATTTCCCTGGTCAAACTTGCCGGCGCAAACAACTTGCACTTCGTGTCCTGGCTCTCGTAGTTTTAGAGCATAACCAAGTGTTCGTTTTTCTGTACCGGCGGTATGGGTTGGTGGGAAAAAACTGGAGACAAGAAGGATCTTCATTGGGTAATCTCTTTTTGGTTACACAGGATCACTTGGTGATTATTATTAGACACAACCACCAATCCATCTAACCCCTGCCTGCCGACGGCTGAAAGTTCCTGCTCTATATCCGACTGTGTGACAGGAATACCATCAGTGCTTAATAAAACACTACAAAACTTTCCGTCTATTTCGCTGATGAATCCTAACTTGTTAATATGCTCTTGCAACGAGGGCAATAGATTTTGGGCTAAAAATGTCCGTTCTCCATAAATTCTTTTTCGCCTGGCTACCCGAGCTCCCCAACGCTGTTTGAATATAAAGGAACCATTAGTGCGCCAGGGGCTGGTTCCTCCCAGATTAAAGATTTTGGCGCCATGGCGATAAGCCCACTCGATAGCATACCAGATATTAACCGCATTAATTCCTTGCTGGAAAAGATCGGGGCGAGCCTCTAAGATTCCTCCCTCAATATAGAAACATGTGCGATTGGCGATATAACATAACATGCCGGCAACAGGTTTATTCTCCTTATTGATTACCAAGACTAATCCTCCCCTGGTAAACCACCGTTGCCACTGGTGTTGATAAGGAGTAATCAAGGCTAAATTGCCATGTCTATTTTTAATAAAGGGGGTATACATGTGATAGTAAAAATAGTCAAAGTCAGTCTTAGATTGGCTAAAGCGATAAGCAAAACCGGCGACTTGAGCCTTTTTTATTTTACGACGTATGCCCTCGATTCTTCTACCGGTCAGCAAGGTTTCTAATGGCGTTGGAAGAACCAGCACTTGGTAAATCCAGGGGGGAATTGTAAAAGTCAAAAGCGATTTGGGTATCCAGGGAGAAATAGGGCTTAGCTCACATATCACCAAATCCACATCTTCGGCCAGCCATTTTTGAGTTTGAGCAGAAAGACGCCATAAAGCTATCCGACCAATCTTCTGCGGCGCAATAGTTTCATCGGCAAAAAAGAGATGGCGTATTTCTAAAAGTCCCTGCTGGCTCCCCACAAAAACAATGGTCCAATTGGCCCCCGCCAGTTTATAAGCCGATAAGCGAGGAAAGTCACGTAATAGCCAACTTATGTCACCAATATGTCGCGCCGTCTTCTTAGCCACATTTTGAGCTATCGGCCACGGAAGTCGGTAAGCATCCATGAGTATCATATCGGATAAATCGATGATCCTATCTAATATATAGTTGAGCTTTACCTTGCCACGTAGATACAGCCTAAAGAGTATGCTTTTAATCATAAAATCGCCTGAGCATCATTTCGTAGGTGATAACGGGTGCAATTTTACCAATTGTCCATTCTTCAAGACCCGAAAGGTGACGATTCATTAGAGTACGCAGGAAAGCTGGGTTGAAAATGCCTCGTTCTATCGTGCGAGAGTCAAATAAGATATTCTCGGCCCAAGTACGGAGTTCACCGCGTAAGTAGTTTTCATAATCAGCATACAAGGTGTAACGTTCGGGAAGGATTCCGTACAGATGATGGTTGAATCTGCGTTTAAGTTTTACCGTAAACGCATGTATCTCGCGGATTATAGGCTGAGTCGTGGGTAAGAACTCATCATGATCATAGGGGATGTATGCCAGTCGAGGGGTTTCTTTTTGAATAATTGCTCGGAACAGAAATTTATCGGCTCGAATTTGGGCTGGTAAGGAGTAAAGAAAATCAAATAACTCGTAATCAAAAAAGGGAAAACGAACCTCTATGTGTGAGCGAGCAATAGTGACCATGTTAAAGGTTTGACGACGGCAATGATTATCTATGTAATAATACCCACTACGTACATCAGGTCGATAATTAAGATATTTGGATAGTTCATCATGGAAAGTCTCGAAACTTCTACCTTGGATTTCTTTTAAGGTTGGTAGTGTGTACAAGCATTGTTCTTCTGATTCGTTAATGCTGGGCCAGGTAAATTTATGGGTAAATAAATAAAATAGTCTAGTTATCAGGGCCAAATTGTCCACTGCATTCAGTTGAAGCGGTTCGATTATCTCGGAGTCGCCCATAATAGTGCCACCATCCCAGCCGGTCAGATTCAGATCCATGAGCTGCCGGGCCTGAGAGAGGGTACTAATTCCATGAGCGTGAACCCAACTATGGAAGCCTTCGGTTAAATCCAGATGAAAATCGACATATTCTCGGACCCATTCTCCATTAGGAAGATCAAACCAATAATGGTCGCTACCTACAGCTTTTGCGATGCGTTGAGCATAGTAGACATCACGGCAATTACGCATGCCATAAGTTACTGAAACAACGGGACGGCGGTCGATCATTCCCAACAGCGTCCGCGAGTCAAGGCCACCGCTGAGATAAAGCCCAGGTCGATAGACATCACCCGACAAACGTTGCACTGCTTTGTGCAAAAGCCGGCCTGTTTCTTCTACTGCTTCGTCAAAACTAATCTCGGGACGATAAGGGATGTCGTCAAAGGTCCAATATGATTTTATTCTATAAGAAGTTGTAGAGATGTCGTAAAGTAATAGAGAGGCCTTAGGGAGTAGCTGAATATCCTCAAAAAAGGTTCGCTCACCAAGCAAGTGTTGAAAACGCATGTATTGGGCTAAAGCCGTTGAATCGAGTTTTCGGGGAAAAGTATCGTCACACAAAATACCTTTCATCTCCGGCGCAAAGATAAACTTGCCGTTGTGATGGGCATAATAAAGCGAATACAGCCCAAAACGGTCATTGGCAATGAGAAGCTGCTGCCGGGGCTTATCCCAAATGGCGATAATGAATACGCCGTTCAACTGCTTGACGAAGTTCTCTCCAAGCTGCTCATATAGGGATAGGGCTATCTGCTCATCCGACTTGGCCGGAAAATTGCCAGCAGCCATCCCTGTATCGTAAAACTCGCCGGCCATGACCAACGCTATTGTGTGAGCTGCATTCCACACTGGTTGAGGGGTTTTATTGAAAATACCAATTCCAACCCGCCCTATGGCCAGGTTAAGTTCTTCGTTTACCACACTTTCGGCCACAAACCATTCTCTATGAGACATAACTCTGGCCATGGTATCAGCTAAATCGCCGACCTGAATTTGTTGGTTTGAGTCAACAATGCCAAAAACCCCACTCATTCGTTATCTTATTTCTCCGTTCAATCAGACTTTGCGCCAATAATTGCGTCTTATAAGCGCACTAAACGCGCCACGGTCTCGGTGAAAATACCATCTAAAACCAAATATTTCAATAAAGCCCGTTCGAAATAATGCCTGTTTTAGCATAAATAATACTGCGGATCAGCGTGCCCCAATAGGGGCGTGAAAATAACAGGCGAGGATAACTTATGGCAATATGCCACAGCCAGCTATTAGCTCGTTTTAGCTCACCGGCGCGAGCAGCCTCATCAGCCAGAGCCAAGAATGCGCTTCCTTTTATCCTGGGCATCTGTTTTCCTAAATGAACTACCCTGCGATCTAACTCGTCCAGTAAATTTTCAATATCTCTTTGCGCCGCTTCCCAATTCAAGGGGGCGGTGGGATCATTACGATATTCAACCGGCAAATGCACCCGGGCCAACATTCGCCATACTGCCATACCCAGCGCCATGTTTGGAGCAATTTCAAAAAATTGCTGAAAATAAGCCGCACTTTGCGAAATATTGCCAGCAGCTAAATAAGACCATGTCCCATAACAATACAAGTCGGCATAAGCCAGTCTTTTGGTTTCTGGCCACGATAATACATCCCCAGTTGGAGGACCATGTCTCTTTTCAACCAATCGGTGTGATCCAGTCATCATATGTTCAGGATCTCTTGACATATTCCTATCGTGAATACGGTATCTCACCAATATTTCTGATAAACCTACAAATGTATGACAGGCCGATAATCTGATCCACATATCTGTGTCCTCAACGCCCCAGAGAGATCCATCAAAAAGGCCTATTTCCTCCACCGACCACTTGCGGAGGACAACTGCACATGGGACAAGCCAGTTACCCTCATGAATTAAGGTTTTGTGAAAGATTTTTGGAGGCGCAACTTGAAGACTAGGATTACCTACTGGCCGCCCTTGACTGTTGATATATTGAAATCCACAGTAACCCGCCACTGCTTCGGGATGGTGATTTAGCAAGCCAACCATCTTCTCTAAAAATTTCGAATCCCAAAGATCATCTGCATCCAGGAATGCAAGGATTTCACCCCGGGCAACACAAATGCCTGTGTTGCGTGCCTCACCGAGCCCCCGATTCTCTTGGTAGATGTAGCGCAAACGAGGATCCTTAAATTGTGAGATAATATTGGCTGTATTATCGGTAGACCCATCATTGACTATAATCATTTCCCAATGAGGGTACGTTTGGGTAATGACGCTTTCGATTGTTTGAGCGATATAAACTTCCGCGTTGTAGGCAGGAGTAACAATTGTAACCAATTGATTCACAATAGGATGCTCCTCGAAAGAAATTGTCAATTATGTGCTTCTTCTTCTTTTACTAAATCAATTAAACCAAAAGACTGATAGGGCATCAGCTAGAGATATGCTTTTTCTGAACAACTTTGAAAGGTAGTTTTAACAGCCCAATGTTCGTAACCCAAGTTGGATTATAATACAGCGTTTGTATTACTGCCTTCCACACCTGTTGAATCTCACCGCGGGGATAACTATCGAAGGCACAGATAGCACAGACTTTCGCCATTGTTTTTTTACGCATTTTTTGCGAAGAACGGACTATTTCTGGAAGATGAGCAAAGACAAAGTTCACATAAGTCAGGGCTTTATCTATGGGGGTTATCGTATCGTAAAGTCCCCAAGCAGTATAGGCAATTGATTCTAGTAGGGCTGGGTTGTGGATAAAATTTAGAAAGTCTGGCGAGTTGATAGCGATTTGCGCTAAATTTTGTTGAGCTTTATCTGGTTTTTTAACGGCATACCAATATAAGGCAGTGCCCCAAAGCGTTCGCACCAGTAATTCTTGCTTCAGTGAATGCCATTGGGTGTCACTATTAACTTGCTCAAAGCCTCTTCTGATGATGGTCAGATGGGCCTCTTCCAGACGACGCCCCAGCCGTTTTTCTGGCATGAAATGGCCGGTCATTCGGTAGTAGACTAATGGTTCGGGGACAAAATTAATGTTCCATTTATAAGCAATGCGAAATGTCCAATCCCACTCTTCAGCTTGTACGATTTGCTCATCGAATAAGCCAACTTCATCAAAACATGCTTTGCGCATAGTCATTGAACTTAGTGGCGCTATAATAAAGTCATCTCGACGAGCAATTCGCTCAAAAGCTTCAGCTCCAGCTTTGGGCCAAGCTTTTTGGGGTATATATTTCCTTAAGATTTGGCTTGTCGTATCTACCTCATAAGCTCCACAATAGACAATTCCTAAATTTGGGTCTTGTTGAAATAGAGAGAGCTGTTTACATAGTTTGGTAGGCAACCATAGATCGTCTGCATCCAGCAAGGCAATGAATTCTCCTTTAGCCGCGCCAATCCCCGTGTTTCTTGCTGCTGAAGGGCCACGATTCTTTTGGTGGAACAGATAGTTCAATCGGGAATCTTGGATCTTGGAAATAACTTGAGCAGTGTTGTCAGTAGATGCATCATCCACGACAATGATTTCAAAGTCTTGGAAAGTTTGTGCCAATACACTCTTGATAGCTTCCCCGATAAACCTGGCCATATTATGAGTTGGAATGATTATACTGACTGAAGGTTTCTTATTTGCTGCAAATGTCGTCATTTTTTAAGCAAAACTTTCCTAATTCATCTCAACTTATTAAGGCGTAACAGAACAATTAACCCGATCAGGATTACAGGAGGAAGTAACCCTATCAAGAGAGGTGATACCGGATTCGCAGGGGCCGTTGCTGGTTCAACTGAGTTCAACATCGGACGCGGTGCAGTTGTTGGGTCCAATACCTCTTGGTTGATGACAGAGGTTGGCGATAGAGTAGGTGTTGACTGAATATGTGGCAGTGGTGTAGGCAATGGTTGCGGTTCATCAGCTTTGGCCGCTGTTAGCATCATTGAATGTCGAATCTGCCCCATTGCACCGTTTGTAAAAATACCACCGTTATCCTGCCAAACAGCGTGTAATTCGTTACCTAACGTAACGACCAAGTCAGCATAGTGCGGGTCCCCAACGCTATCCACCAAAGTTGGTGGAGACCAATTAAATCCGTTCCATTGACTGTACCATATTCCTTCACTAGCCGGAGAAATGAAATGAAGCACATTGTCATTATCAACAGCCAGTCCCATCCAGCCGTTGTAGAAAGGTTTTGCAATTGCCACCTGGCGTGAACTCCATGTTACCCCCCCGTCATTTGACCATTGGTGATAACGTAACATGTCTGGATTACCGACCCAGACAATGTGAATCTGGTCTTTGAGGTCTATGATTATTCTGGGCCACTCGGGTTGAAGACCGTTTTGCTCTTCAGTATACTTGCCTCTACCATCGACTTCGTCCACAATGGTTATATCTGACCAAGATACGCCACTATCGGTTGACCTGGCATAATAAATGGCTCGACCACTATACCTCAACTTTGAATCGGGTGAATAATCATCCAATACCCACACCACATGGATCTGTCCCAGGCTATCAATAGCCAAGCGTGGTCTGACTTCAGCCTCTTCGTCACGAAGTGAAGAGAAACGTGGCAGACAGGTTGGTGGTTCCCAGGTATCGCCATTGTTTTCTGATAACAGGTGACAGATACCCCTATTATCGCTTACACTGGCGTAAACTAAGTGGAGTCGTCCTTGAGGATCTATGGCTACATCACTCTGATATGTTCCGTCCGCTATTTTAGCGGGTATTTGCCAGTTACGAGCAGTATCTACCGTACTTATAGAAGTCCACGAATGATATAGGGGGCCAAATGGTCCCTGATCGGGACTAGACCAAAAGACATGTATTCGCCCAATATGATCCACGATGGATCGTGGAAATTGAGCAGATTGACCGTCAGGTGATGCCAAGATGTCTACAGGAGGCACCCACTGATTGACTTGGTAGCGAGAATAGAGAATAACAGTCGGTTCAGATTCATGATCAATGCGCCGACCAGACCAGAAGGCATGTACTGTTCCACTTAAATCTACCGTCAAAGTTGGGTCAAAGGCATACTCTGTATTTGATGAGATTGCGTTGGGTGGCGACCATTCCAACGAATTTTGCGCGGTAGCCGGTAATATTTTTAAGCTGCCGATACTACCCAAAGATATTAAAAGCATCACCCGAATCATTATTGAATGCCTATACGCACGCTTATAGTTGTTCATGAGTCTAGGAAAATACAAAAAATATGCTGTTAGGTAGGCAGTATCCACCGATGTGGTAAACAGACACCCCCCCCCCCCTCACGATAACTCTCCGGGCGTCCATCCACCTGTCCATCGGCCACATCAATAAATACTGCACCTTCAATATGATCCTGTAACACGTTATCCCCTATAATCCTGACATCTATACTATAGCGACCAGGCCAAATCAATAATTGGTCCATTTCACAGACAAACTTTAACCCCAAGTTGGAATCCAGGGTGTCTTCTGGACCATGGACCCGGCTATCAAGCCACGTTATATCCCGACCTTGGCCGTCATGAAATCCAAAAACACATGACATATTAGGAACTTTACCTGTAACGTGAAATACGAAGTGGGCAGGTTCCCCGGTCTTTAAAATGGATAGTGAGGCGTAAGTGCCGTTCGAAATTTCTACCTTAATAAGCCTTACTTGTCCAACCCCACGCCGATCTGTGCGTTCGGCGAGATCTCGCGGGGCCATTTGTTCGAGGGTCTGCAGATAGGTATTAACAGCTTCGGTCATAGAACCATCAACCGCAATAGTGCCTTGTTGTAAAAAAATACCACGTTGACAGAGTTGTTGCATTAACCCCATATTGTGACTGACAAACAATACCGTACGCCCTTGTTGAGCTATGTCATCCATCTTGCCCAAACACTTCTTTTGAAAAGCTATATCTCCTACTGCTAAGACCTCATCCACTAGCAGAATTTCCGGCTCCAAATGAGCGGCCACGGCAAAGGCCAGGCGTACATACATCCCGCTGGAATAATGTTTCACTGGTGTATCTATAAACTTATCAATCTCCGCAAAGGCCACAATTTCATCGAATTTGTGCTCGATTTCTGTTTTTTTCATCCCTAAAATGGCCCCATTCAAGTAGATATTCTCGCGGCCGGTTAATTCAGGATGAAAACCAGTGCCCACTTCGAGCAGCGACCCCACCCGGCCATAAATATCGGCATAGCCCTCGGTTGGCTCGGTGATTTCGGAGAGAATTTTCAGGAGGGTACTCTTGCCAGCGCCATTGCGGCCAATGATACCGACAACTTCGCCAGGTTTGATCTCAAAGGAAACATCCTGTAGTGCCCAAATTGTCTCGTCTAACTCGGTTGCACCCGTAGCCTGACCACGCAACAACTTACTGGTCCGGCGGAAGGGAGATTTGACCATATCAACCAACTGCTCACCTAGCCGATCATAACTCTTTTGGGGACCACCAATGTGATATTGTTTGCCAAGACCCTCTACTCGAATCACAACGTCACTCATTTGCTTTTCCTACACTACATCAGCGAACGTTTTTTCCATTCGCCGAAAATAGAATGCCCCGCTCACCAGTAATCCCAAGGCCACCAAAGTTGAGACAATAAGAATAGGGCCTGGCGCTGTATCGGTGCCCAACAAAGCCCATCGAAAGCCCTCAACTACACCAACCATAGGGTTAATGCCGTATAACGTCCGCCAGGGTTTTGAGAGTAAGCTACTGGGGTAGGCAATAGGTGTAGCAAAGAGCCAAGCTTGAACGAGAAAAGGAGTAATATATCGTACGTCACGGAATTGGACGTTCATAGCAGAGAGCCACAAACTTACTCCTAAGGAAGTTGCCAATGCTAGCAATAGAAAAAGGGGAAGCCACAGAGCGTTGATGGTGGGTACCAATCCGTAGAAAAACATCATGCCCAGAAGCACACTGAAGGCCAGAACGAAATCTACAATGCCTGCGAATACGGTTGCAATTGGCATGGTCATGCGTGGAAAAGAAACCTTTTTGAGCATATTGGCATTTTGCACCAAGCTATTCGATGCCTGGTTGAGGGCGTTTGCAAAGAAGGTCCAAGGCACCAACGCGGCATAGCTAAAAATGGGGTAGGGCAACCCATCCGAAGGAACTTTGGCCAACCGCCCAAAGAATAGGCTAAATATCACCATTGTAAAGAGAGGCTGGATGATAGCCCAAGATGCACCCATCACCGTTTGCTTGTAGCGTACCTTGATGTCGCGCCAGACAAAAAAGTAGAGTAATTCCCGGTATGCCCATAGTTTATCAAGTCTAAGAGAAACCCATCCTTTGGAAGGCTCAATACGCGTTGTAGGGATAGAAGTAACAATTCCTTCTGATTTAATCACTGCCCCGATAGCAGGTTTTTGCTTAACATTATTCATCATTCATCTAACTTTTTCCATATAATCTATATTATTGTACTTTGTAAATTTTTATAGTCGGCCCCGGACGTTCTCGTTCCCAAATATTGATAGCCGGTCCATATATTTCATCAAGAATAAACGTAACATCTTTATAATTTATTGAAGGATATATCTGATGTATCAATTCCAGTTTTTGGTCGAGTGAGATGTAAAATGCTTTTCTTGTAAGATCTTCTGCAGGGTTCATCAATGAAACGTTAGCGATATTGCTGCTGGTGATTAAGTAGTCAAAGCCCTGGGTAGTATAATAATTAAGATCATGGTCAGATAAACCATGCCCACCTATGACTGATACATCGTAAATCCGCATAGAATTTGGTTCAGAATCAATTTTTGTAGATAAGGGGGGGCCGTGGTGGGGCCACTCCAGAGCAATTTTTGCGCCTTCAGCAATATTGGCCTCAACCCATTCTTTTGCCAATGTGCGACTATCTTTTTGGGTTAAGAGATAGTCATGGCGAACAGACGTGACGACAGGTTCAATCAGCACAACAATAAGAATTAGGGATAGCAGTATTGGCCGAAAAAGTACATTTCCCGATGTCCATTTAAATTTGGCTGTGATGAAATTTACTATCGTGTTAACCCCGTGCGCCGCGAGCACAATTAGTGAGGGCAGGGCAGGGATCATAAAACGAGCAAAAAACATTTGCTGGCGGCCCATAAATAGATAGAGCAATATGGGGAAAGATAATAATAGAATATCTTCCTTTCGGTGCTTAAAAATGGCTATGCCGATACCAAAAGCCGATAGCATAAATAATGCCGGTCCCAATCCCCACCATAAAGATTTGAGATAGTATACATATCCGCTGACCGAGTCAATCTGCCACCCCTCAAATCCGGAATTCCCATACGAGTAAACAGAACCAAAAACATCATTAAAAACTTTCTGAGGTGTCAAGAGAAAATATGGTGATCCGGCAACGGCAGCAACACTTATGAGAATCCAAGCGCCTATTAACCAGTCGATTTTTAGTTTAGACCAGCCTTTTAGTTCCACATTTGGCGAGAAAAAATGGGCTAAGGTTAAAGTAACAACCGCAAAAACAGCCGTGTACTTTGTGGCAAAGGCCAAACCTGTGGCAACAGCGGCAAGAATGTAATCTCGTTTCCGACCTCGCTGGGCAATTTGTATGGAACTTAGAAGAGAAACCGTAACCAGAAGTCCTAGCAAGGCATCATTGACAGCGTAGTGGGAATCTCGAACATGTAAAAAGGTGACGGCCAGAAACAATGCGGCCATTAATCCAACTTGTTGCCTATAAGCTGTTTTACCTAGCATAAAAACCATCAACCCGGTGAGTGTACCGGCAATAGCACTTATTACCCTACTCGCCAGGTATAGTGGTGAGGGGTCAAAAGTAACAGCTTGCGCAAAGTCAGCAATCGAATCATAACTGCGAGAGAGTAAGCTGAAACCCAGAAATCCAGCTTGCGCAGCCATTAAGACATATTTATAAAAGGGTGGGTTGTTAAAAATAGATGGTTCGAGGGTTTTATCGGCCAACATCTTGGCTGCTTCGACAACGTGTTGTGGCTCATCAGGATGGTAACGGTAAGGAAGCCCAAAGGAGATTCCCCAAATCCTTAGCCCCAGAGCTATGATTAAAATAGACAATAGCATAATAAATTGCGGTTTCAGTAAGGATGGGCCAAATTTCACTGCGTATTTTACCTTGTTTCAAATCAGTTGGTAGAATATACCAGCACTGTATCAAAATATGTTCCGCTGAGATTAAGTGTGTCTACCAGCGTAAGTTGTAAATGGTTCATCTATAATCAAACTTCGACTAAATTGTATGAATGTCAGAACTATTGCTAACAAAATGATGAGCAATAATTCTATCCAAAATATGATATTGGGCCGTAATTCAAGCCAAGTTTTAAAAGGGTTTTTTGCCTGACAATGCCTGAAAACATCATAAATTCCAAGTATTATTGAATATGTGACTCGCAGTATAAAGTTGTTTTGTATTAGTCTCGTGAGAAAATAGTTAGAAAAAAGTTAGAAACCGAGGCAAGGTAACAACGTAACAGGCTGGCAGCGTAACAGCAAAACCAATGCCCTTTGCTACTGTTTATGGTTTATACCCATTCTCCTCCACATAAATAACTTTGCTCCCCTGAGGGCAAAAATGAAAGGGGATAGGCCGCAGCTCGGGCAGGGCGCGGCAAATATCGGGGTGGTGGGCCGGGTCGGCGTAGAGGAGGAGGAAACCGCCACCGCCTGCGCCCAAAAGTTTACCGCCAATGGCCCCGGCGGCTCGGACCCGCTCGTACCAGTCATCAATGTGAGGATTGCTGATATTGGTCGCCAACTTCCGTTTTTCTAACCAACCGGCATGCAAAATTTCACCAAAGGCGTCTATATCATCCTGGCCTAGGGCCTCACATAATTGATTGGCCAGGCCGACCATGCGCCGTAGCGAAGCTCGCTTGTCTTCGTTTGATCGCGTCTCAAGGGTCTGCTCGGTCAGGATGTCATCAGCACTACGGGTCAGACCGGTGTAAAGCAGTAACAATCTTGTCTGCAACCGTTTCCGGGTGTTTGGTGAGCAGATGACCGGATCGGTGAAGACGCTACCATCCGGGTTGAAACGAATGTATTGCAAACCGCCATAGGCAGCAATGTATTGATCCTGTTTGCCAATGGGTTTGCGGCAGCGTTCGATCTCTATATGACATGCTTCATCGGCCAAACGTTCTGCCCCGGCCATGTGACCACGATAGGCGTAAAGCGCATTGAGAAGTCCCACCGTGTAACTACTTGAAGAGCCTAAACCGGTCCCCCGCGAGGGAATATCAGAGATAGAGGTGATTTCAATCCCCTCCTTAACGCCAAGTAAATGGAGCGCCTCGCGAATGAGTTCGTGTTTCACTTCATCAACCGTGTCCACAATCTCAGTCACTGAGTAGCTGGCCCGAATTTTGTGGTCGAATTTGGGATTGACCGTAATGTAGATATATTTGTCGATGGCGGTGCTGACCACGGCACCCTGTTCTTGTTCATAAAAAGCTGGCAGGTCACTGCCGCCGCCGGCAAAGCTGATGCGTAAAGGGGTTCGGGTGATAATCATAAGGCTATCCTCTGTTCAATCATCAGTGATCACTAATGACTGTTAACCGGCCTTTAACTCCGCACAAAATTCAACGTTTGCAACCCGGCATCGATGGCGCTTTTGAACCCGGCCCAGGTATTGAGTCCTTTGAGGATGGTCCAGATGGGGCCGGGACGTAAAGCCCACTCGCGGGTGGCTCGCTTCTGCCAGTATTCCAATTCCTCTGCCGAAAGGTTGGGATAATCCAGAACCGTGGATTGATCCATATCGACCTGTTCCCAGTTGGTGCCTGGCCGGAACCAGCCGTTTTCCACCACCTCATAAAAGAAGGGGGTGCCGGGATACGGCGCAGCAATGTGGAAGATGGCCACATTGAGCGGCAATTTTTTGGAAAAGGTTATGGTCTCCTGGATAGTTTCTACGGTTTCACCGGGCAGGCCGATAATGAAATAACCAAAATTCTTGATGCCGGCATTCCTCGCCCAGGTGAGGGCCTGCTTGGCCTTGGTTGGATTGGTGCCTTTTCGCGTTCGTTTCAGAATCATTTCAGAGCCGGACTCAATACCCCACGAAATCATATGACACCCGGCCTGGCCCATCAAACTGAGCATCTCTTCATCTACATAATCGGTCCGGCTGTTACACATCCACTTCATGTCAATTTTTTCTTCGATCATCGCCCGGCAAATGCTCATCACTTGCTCCCGGTTGACGGTGAATAGGTCGGCATATAACATCACATTATCGATACCCAACTTTTTCAAACTCCATAGTTCGGCCATAATGTTTTCCGCCGAGCGGATGCGCACCGTATAGTTATAGCTGACATGTTTGATGCAGAACTTGCACCCTGCCGGGCAGCCCCGGCTGGGCACCACAAAAGCATAAGGCCCTTTGATTAAGGGCATCCGGTAATCGTCCAACGGCAGTAGATGGTGCATCGGCAGCGGTAACTCATCCAGGTTGGGAATAAAGAGCCGGTCCGGGTTTAGTTTGATTTCCCCGGCCAACCGCCAGGACAACCCCTTGATTGAACTCAAATCGCCCCGGTTAACCTGTTCTGCCGAGATAGGAGTACGGTTGGGGTCGGTTTTTTGAATGAGCATTTCCATCTGTTCATTTTGGCCGGTTTTGCCTTCCAGGGCGTCAACCAATTCCCGCAGCGTCATCTCTGGCTCGCCCCGCAACACAAAATCGAGAGCCGGATAGGCCGTCATCGTGTTAATGGTGTTAGGCGTGACGTGCGTGCCAAAGGCAATGGTTTTGGCGCCTTTACTTTTGGCCAGGAAAACGCCGTACATATCGTTGGTCAGGGTGGGGGCGGTAACCTGCGTCAGGTAATATTTGGGTTGCTTCTTTAACAGAAGTTTCTCAAACTCAGGCCAGCTCATCCGGGTGGCAATCGCGTCGACAATGTCAACTTTGTAGTCTGGATGCAGGCATGCGGCCATGGTGGCCAACGATACCTGCGGCCAGAGCATATTTTCGCGGGATCGCCGTCCCACCCGGTGCTGCGAGCGAATCCAAATACCGCCGTCCGGCGCGGGAGGGTTGACCAGTAAAATATCAACCGTCTCCGGTCCCCGTTCCGCCTTGATGGGCTCTTTGGTTAGGGCGCTGATGTCGGGAAATTCGGCCGGGCGTTGTTTTTTTATCGGGCGCGTACCCAAATTGATCCAATCAGACATAACTCCCCAAATCCTTTCGTTACTTTTGGGACTGATGGCCCTTCCCCCAGAATGTTTCGACAATAATGTTCAACCTGCCAGTGGCGCAACAACTTTAACCGCCTGAGATTCCTCTTGCCGACCGGCAACCAGACCGTTTTCTCCCAAATCCGCCTCGGCCTTAACCTCTCGTTCGCTGAGTTCGGCCAGCATAACAATGAGCAGCCACGAGGTCATCAGTTGCAGCCCGGTTAACACCATCATAGTGCTGACCGCGGGAGCAAACCAGGGGGCGGCGCTGGCCGGAGTGGTCCAATTTTGCCAAATCGCTACCAGGTAAACCAGCCCCCCAACGATCATTGTCGCCAAACCAAGCCAGCCAAAACGCCGCTCCAGGGGAACCCTAAAAATAGGTCGACCAAATAAACCCTGCCGAATTTGACGGTGGTGAAAGAGAGAAACAACGTAGTTAAACGTTGCCCCAATCGCAAAGATGTTTATCCCGGCGGCCATTAAAACTACGCCAGCAAACAAAGCAGCAAATTGGCCATCCGGTTTGGTACTAAAACCATCCAGCAAGAGGGCCAGGATGCCTACCAGTAAACCTAAACCGACCAAGACCAGGCCGGTCAAACCAAAAATCCGCACGGGATTGTAAGTTAAAGCCGTCATCAAAATGGTATTCAAAAAACGGATGCCATCGCGCACCACACTTAATTTGGAACGACCCACTCGCTCGGAATAGGGAATTGACACTTCCACCACCTTAATGTGCTCGTGCATGGCTCGCGTGCTCATTACCGGGGTAAAGTTGAGACCGTCGGGCAGGGGATAAAGATGCGTCAGAATGTCGCTGCGCAAAACGCGCTGGCCGCTGGCGCTGTCGGTAACCCGGCGATTGCTGATAATGCTGACCAGGCTGGCAAAAACGGTGTTGCCAATGCGCCGTACCAACGGCATTTCGCTATCGCGGCCCGACATCCGCGAGCCAATGACCAAATCGGCCCCGTCTTCCAGAATGGGTTGGCAAAGCGCCGGATAACATTCTGGCGGATAGGTGCCGTCGGCGTCTAAAAAGGCCAACAGGTTGCCCCGCGCATAACGAAACCCGGTTTTTATGGCTGCTCCATAGCCCTGGTTGACCGGGTGTTTGATTAACACCACCTCCGGGTAACGGGCAACGATCTCCGGCGTGCGGTCTTGCGAACCGTCGTCTACCACAATTAACTCCAAACCGGAAACGTTGACCCTGGCCAATGGCTCTTTGATGGCCAGCACCCGTTCGATAATATCGGCGATGCCGTTTTCTTCGTTCAAGGCGGGGATAACCACCGATAATACATTCATTGATATGACCTCCAAATAAATTACTGAGTCGTTTGTACTCTATTTTCGAATCTCTTCCAGGGTTCCCCAAAATACCTCTGCGTTTTGGTAATAAGAGTTGTGGCCAATCTCGCGGCGGTCTCTGATGGGTTTGGCTGGCGTACCCACGGCAATGCTATAGGGAGGGACATTGTGGGTCACCACTGCGCCGGCTCCGATGATACTCCCTCGCCCGATGGTCACCCCATCTAACACCGTCACTCCCGCCCCAAGCCACACATCATCTTCAATCACAATCCCCTGGGCGGTGACCCCCTGCTCGCGGATGGGGCGATCGGGATCGCGGTAAACGTGATTTACGGCCACAATTTTGACCATTGGCCCGGTGTAGACATCGTTGCCAATGCTGACCCCACCCTGGCCCCGAATTACGTTGAATTCGCCAATAAAACAGTTACGGCCAATGCTGATTCCTGCTTGCGGTAGGCGGCGAAAGTTAAAAACGTGCAGCATGGTGTGGTGCATGATAAAGGTGTTATCACCAATGGTAATGCCAGAAGGCAATGCGTGCAGATAAACCCCGTAATCCAGATAAACCCCCCTCCCCAGCCGGATGTTGCTGGCGTAAGCAAGGCGTACCCCGTTTTCGATGGCCGCCGTGCCGTTCAAGGTCATCATCAAACGATAAACTGCGCTACGTAGGCCAATCCCCACCACGGTGGGAATCCAGCCAAATAGAGTCAGGAGTGATTGCTCTAAGACATAAGCGGGCAGGCTTTTGGCCTGCCCCGCCAGATAATAGCGCATTTGTTCAATCATATTGCCGATAGCATCTGGTGATAACGTTGGGTGTAGAGAGTGCCCGACGGGTCGCTCTCATCGGATATGTTTAGCTCGGTTTTGAGAATTTGGGTGGTAGCCTGCATTAAATTGCGACTGATGTTGAACCGGCCACTTAGCAACCGTACCGCGGGCCAAAGTTGTTGAAAACCTCGACCGGTCAATACCAAAAAAGTTTGGCTACCAACCTGCTGACCGGCCAGCAGGTCGGTCACGGTATCACCAATCAGATAAGACCTGGTCAGGTCGATATCCATCTCTCGGGCTACCTGTAGCAGCATCCCTGGTTTAGGTTTACGACAGTCACAGTTGTCTTCGGGAAGATGGGGGCAACATACCACCCGATCAATGCGTCCCCCGTAGGCCGTTAGCTCGGCGACCATGCGCCGGTGGATGTTCTCTACCACCTCGGCCGACACCAAACCCCGACCGATAGCGGCCTGATTAGTAACGATAATAATGGGCAGGCCCGGTCGACTCAAAGCCGCAATACTCTCCTTGACTCCCGGCAAAAAACGAAACTCTGACCAGCTTTTAACATGATCAGGGCGATTTTCGCAGATCACCCCATCGCGATCCAGAAATACGGCTCGCATTTTCCCACATCCTCCTTTCCCAAGCAATTCACCATCAAGAGAGCCAGAATCTTTTCCGTGATGCAGTGTAGCAATATTTAATGATAAAGCAGTGAGAATAGACTAAGAAAAAAGTTAGAAAGGAGGGAAGACAAATTTGGCGGCGATTTGATGATGAAAAATTCAGAGAGATGATTTGACGGGAAAAGCAGGCATGGTAAAATAGCCGTGCAGTAAAGATTTACGATGACTAAAGCATTTACAGCCACGCAAAGTATTTGCGGCGACGTAGCCAAGTGGTAAGGCAGAGGTCTGCAAAACCTTCATTCGCGGGTTCGAATCCCGCCGTCGCCTCTCCGCAATAGAGCCAGCTCAGCTGGCTCTTTTTGGTTTTAAAGATTGGTATACCGTCATCAACTCATCTACGGCTTTTTCCCAGGCGAATTTTTTGGCCTGAGTCAGACCCCGTTGAGATAAATCGGCCCGCAGCCCCGCATCTGACAGGACGCGCCGCAGGGTTTCCGCAAGGGCGGCAGTGTTGGTAGGATCGATCAACAAACCGGCGTCGCCAACCACTTCAGGCAGGCTGGAGCTATTACTGCAAACTACCGGCGTGCCGCAAGCCATAGCCTCGATAGGCCCCAGGCCAAATCCTTCGTATAGTGAGGGGAAAGCAAAAACCTCGGCCAGTTGGTACAAGGTCGGTAAGTCAGCCTCTTCCACATAACCGGGAAAGATGACGCAGTTCTCCAGGCCCAGTGATTGTAAACGTTGAAAAAACGACTCATACAGCCAGCCTTTTTTACCCACCAGCACCAGTTTCAAATCAGGCCAGTGGATTAGCAAGGATTGAAACGCTTCCAACAAGCGGATCAGATTTTTACGCGGCTCAATGGTGGCTACGTGCAGGATGTATTTTTGGGGAAGGTTGTACGTTTGGCGCACCCGGTTAAGGGTGGTGGTATCTGTGACCGGTTTGAAGGTGGGGGCCGGGGCTTCGTAAATCACTTTGATTTTTGTTTCGGGCAAACCATAGTATTTGATGGCGTCCTGCCGTGAGTATTCCGACGGGGTCACAATTATATCGGCGGCTTTTAGATAAAGCGGCATCGTAAGGGTAAGATACCAGCGATTGTAGGGCAGATGATATTCTGGAAAGTGGAGAAAAATCAGATCGTGCAGGGTGTAGACCGTACAAGCGCGTCGAAAGTGAGCCAGCAGGTGGTTGGTGGCGTGAAAAATCTCCATCGCCCCAAAGGTCTGGTCCATGGGCCAGTGGAGCAGTTGCGAGAGCCACACCCTCATCCGCCAGGGTTTGTTGCCCATACTGACGGTTTTGTAGGGGATGTGGCTCAAATAATTGGGTAAGGCTGCCTCGCCCTGCCGATTGTAAAATAGTGACAGGTCGAGGTCCTCCTTTTCGGCCAACGCCCGGGCAATTTCACCGGCGTAACGCCCCAGGCCGGCATGCTTTTGGGCGGTGGGGGAAACGTCAAGACAAATGTGCATGGTAGGGAGTGGGGAGTAAGGAGTAGGGAGTAGGGAGAAATTGACTTACAATCTTTACTCCCTACTTCTGACTCCTTAAGCCCCTGTCCTCTTATTCCTCCTTAAGCTAATACTTGGTGATACAATTCCAGTAACTCGGTTGCCATCTTCTCCCAGGTAAATTTCTTGGCTTGTATCTGTCCGGCCTCAATCAGGTGCTGTTGTAGATTGGTATCGTTCAAGACTTGTGACATACTGTTAGCCAGGGTATCTACATCATAGGGATTAACCAATACGCCCGCTTCGCCTACCACTTCGGGCAGCGATGACTGGTTTGACGTTATCACAGGGGTTCCACAGGCCATTGCTTCGAGCAGAGGCAGGCCAAAACCTTCGTAAAGGGAAGGGAGAACAAACAAACTGGCGGTGCTATACAAGGCCGGTAAATCCTCGTCGGCCACAAAGCCGAGGAAGTGAACCCGTTTTTCCAGACCCTGTCTGGTGACTTCAGCGAAGATGTCCTGATAATACCAGCCCTTGCTGCCAGCAATCACCAACGTCAATGCCCCGTCTATTTGGGCCAGGGCCTGGATGAGGCGCCGGTAATTTTTGCGGGGTTGAATGGTGCCAACGCTAAAAATGAACGGCCTGTCCTTCAGCCCATATTTTTGGCGCACGGCAGCCAGTTCACCGGGGTCTTTGACGGGACTGAACTCATCGCTAACCCCGTGATAAAGTGTGGTAATCTTCTCCGGCGGGGTCTGGTACAGTTCAATCAAATCCTGCCGGGTAGCCTCCGACACGGCAATGACGTGATCGGCTCGTTTGACCGAACGAGGCACCCACGTGTTGAGATGGGCTGCCATTCCGGGCATGGTTGAATCTGGTTGGCGAACAAAAGAGAGATCATGAACGGTGACGATGGTCCGGGTACCGGGTTTGACCGGCGGCAGCACAAAATCCGGCTGGTGAAACAGATCGAGCGGACCGGCCCACGTCTCAATCCATAACGGCAGTCGCAGCCGATACCAGAGCCGGGCCAACCAGCGTTCGGTTAGCCGGGTAGGCCGCCAAGCGAAGTTAGGGCCAGGCAGGGGTGGAGCGAAATTCCTTCCCGCATCGGCCACAAACAGCCGGTAAGAACTTTGCGAATCTATCCCGGCCAGAGCTTTTACCATTTGGCGGGTGTAGCGCCCTATGCCGGCTGATTGGTGAACGGCTGCAGTATAGTCAAGGCCAATAGCGGTCATCGTTGGGCCATACTATACCCAATTATAGCCGTTGCCAAATTGGGGGTGACCAAAGTGCTAGGCGTTGCAGGCCAAATTTATCTAAAAAAACCTTGTTTTGGGGTAGTAGAATATGATATAATCGGAGTAAGGATAAACGGCGTCAGTCAAACGGGCGGGAGTTGTCATCATGACCACGAAATTGAAAATTGATTTGAACCAGGGGCTACTGGAAGTTGAAGGGAGTGAGAGCTTTGTCAAACTGATTTATAACGACTTTAAAACGCACTTTGCCGGGATAGACACGGTTGAGGACCTCAAGCCTGCCAGACGAACCAGAAGGAGTAAACCTGCGGCCTCAACGACGCCTTCCCAACCTGCCCCTGAATCTGCCCCGGTTCCCGAACCAGCTACGGCCGAGGTAGAAGTTATGCCAATTCCCGAAAAACCTCATCCCCCGGCCCCGACTTATACCCTGGTGAGCGACCTTCAACTTGGCGCGTCGGATGGTCGCCCCTCGCTGGTGGAATTTATGGATGCCAAGTTTCCCCTTACCAACGAGGAGCGCAATATTGTCTTTTTATATTATTTACAGCACACGCTCAAGCTCAAGCCGATTACGCCTGACCATATTTACACCTGTTACAAACAGGCCAAAATTCGCGTGCCGCTCAATCTGGAAAACAGCTTGCGCATCACCGCCGACCAGCACGGTTGGATTAAAACAACCAACACCGGCGCCATGACCCTGACTCCTTCCGGTAAGCGGTATGTCGAAAAGCAGTTACCCAAGAAGGTGAAGCATTAGGCTGAAGTCGACTCTTTTTCAGCTAACGAGCAGGTCTACTCGCAACCCCGCCGTAATGAACCCTACTCCCACCATCTGAATAAGGTGATAAACCCCGTTGTAGTCAAACTCCCAGATCAAAGTGAATGAAATCCGCTTGCTGGTCTGAATTCCTGCCCCGATGATAGTGACCAACACCCCGGCCGTCATCAGCCAGGCCCCAGCCAGTTGCTCGCTGATGGCCAGCCAACCATACGCCCCCAACGCAAAAAACATGGCTGTGGTCTGGTAGACGATGAAGACCAAAAATGTGCCGGGAATCAGCCGCGTAACCGCATAGAAGCCAAGGCCCAAGACCATCATAAACGGCAATATCCGTTGCGCCATCGCTGGCCCTCGCAGGTCATAAGTTACCCCTACCACAAAGAGAGCAACCGTCAAGCCCAAGATCAGGTTTAGGGGTTGCCAGAGGTAGGTGTTGATTCTGATCGACATGTTGAAACCGTGCGCAATGGCTCCCAATCCGGCTGATAAAGCCAGCAATCCAAAGGCGCCAGTCCAAAGCCAGGCTTTTCCCGGATCATACTCGTCAAGCCGAAGTAAATACAAACCGCATCCCAAAGATAGGAGGGCCAGCAGAGCATCGGTGGCGGCTGTGGTGCGCTCGGCAGGGATGTCGATGAATGCCGCTTTCACGGTTTATTCTTCACTATAGTCAAGGCCAGGGGGTAAAAACCATTGCCGCTGCGTATAAATCTCAAAACCCAATTTATTGAAGAGCCGAAAAGCCTGGGGAGTGGAATAGAGCATGGCCAGTTGGCAGTGACTGTCAATGGCCTCGTTCAACATATAGTTCACCAGCGTGGTGGCTACACCTTGCTGGCGATATTGATCCAGGGTGCAGACGTTCCAAATACTAACAATATTTTCCAGGCAAATTGTGGTGCCTCCGCCGACCGGCTGCTCATTCACAAAAGCCAGATAGTGGCGGATGATTTTTTTGGTCTCTCCCTCAAGATGAGCTACCGGGTAAAATCTGACGATGTCCTTAAGCGAAAAGTCAAAAATCTGATGAAGCAGGGTGCAAAATGCGGTCAGGGAAGGGACGGTTTTTATCCGTTCAACCTCAACTGTCGGGTTGCCCCGGACATCGATCCGGGCGGAGGGGTTTGGCAAAGCCATGGCTGGCTGCGGTGGCAGCGATTGGTATCCACGCTGATCCAGAAAATCGGGGCCTTGAGGCAACCGATCATGCACCAGTTCTATCGAGTAAAGCACTTCTTTGGAAAAGAAAAATGCTGCCGTATCGGCCAGAAGATCATCATTAAGCCCGGCTGGAACGAGGGGCTGGAAAATATTGAAAACGGGCGACGGCAGGCCACTAAAACCACGAATCCAGTGGGGCATAATTTCAAAAACCCCGCCCGAAATGGTTCGATAGCGGATAGCCTGGGCAGCCACAATATGCTGATCTAATCTGGTACGAGTTGAGGAGTCAATCATTGGGCAACCAACCTCGTTTGACCGGAGTGGTGGTGGCGTTAAGCCTTGATAGGCTCAACCGACCGCATCATTATGAAGATGTACTGAATCAATTGGCAAATTTTACCGGGCGCGATAGACAATCTGGTACAGTTGGGCGTATGTAACTCTTACGCCGCAAAACACTAGATGGCTCAGTTTAGAGTAAGGCATCATTGTTCAACCCGACTGATTATAGAATAGTTGTTCAAACGGGGCAAACAAGGCCAGCCCAAAGAGAAGTGTTGTCTTTTCTTTTGCTAAAAAACTGAATCTTGGCGTGTCACCGTCGACGGTAATGCTGGGTTGGGCTTGCCTGCTTTTCTGTTTTTCAAACCGATTGTCATCGGGGAACAGGTGTGTTACAATGGTGTTACAATGGGTAGAGAATAAAAAAAGCCCCGTGTGGCAGCGGGGCTATCGCCTGGATCAGGTGGTTAAGACACCCAATCAGGTAAGTGATAGTTTAGCAAAAGGGCGTCGCTTGGTCAAGGCGGCGTTTCTTGTTCGGTCAGGTTGAATCGGGCGACTCGCGCCCAAGGTTTACCCCCTATGTTCAAAGATGAGATCGACTTTGAGACATTACCCCCTGGAATCTATTACTGGTGTGATCAATGTGGCTGGTGGTACGGCCAGGAAGAACCCGAACTCGGTTCCCGGTGTGTCAACGAAGCGTGCGGCGTAACGTTTATTGATGACCGTTTTATTGGGATGTACCGCGCTGCCCTATCTGGCCAGGCCCAAGACACAGCGCCGGGTTTGGAGAAACTTAGCTGCGCCTATGTTATCATAGGGCTTGCGATTTTTGGTATGCTGATATTAATTTGTTCTCCGGCGATGGATTCGGCTCAGATTGCCTGGCAGGGATTTGGGGCAGGGGTGGCTTCATTTTTTGGCGCTGTTGGGTCGCTGCTGTTCTCGCTGGTGAGCTTGGTTGTGGCCACTATTTTGCTGTTTGGTTTGCTGAGTTTGTTGCTGCGTCTGCTGCCGTATTTACTGGTTACTCTGGTTGGCTTCTTTTTCGCCGGTAATCGCCCCCCCGTGACCGTGCGCAGGATAGAAAACAGTCTCAATATTCATAATTTGTGGGTTGGTACCATCATCAATTTGTTGGCAAGTTTGGGCGCGCTCGCAATTGTTTCTTTGTTTATGCAACGCTGGCCCGGTTTGTGGGATTTTGCCAGCCAAATTTTGATTGCTTTAGCCATTGAGATATATTTGCTTAGAAACCGGTGGCTGAAAAAGTGAGCCTTTTTAAAAGTACGTAAGGGGGTGAACAATGAGCACAAAGTTAACTCGAGAACAGGTGGAGCAAATTGTGAAATCTGCTCGTGAGCGAGGCAAAATCCCCGACCTGTTTGGCGTGAATCTTGGCGGCGTGGACCTTAGCGAGATAAATCTTGGCGGAGCCGATCTGAGTGGGGCGGACCTCCGCGGGGCGGATCTCAGGGGCGCGGTGCTCGTAGGAACAAAAATCGATGCCGCCACCCAAATGGATGTCAAATGGCGATTGGTTTGGGACATCGTCAATCAGGGTGCTGAGGGCCAAAATCTAATTGGGGTTGACTTGAGTGGCGCTGTTCTGATTGGCGCCCACCTCAGCCGGGCCGATTTACGCGGGGCCAATCTGAGCCAGGCCGATCTGGAAATGGCTATCCTGCCCGAGGCCAACCTGTACGTGGCCGATTTGCGCGGCGCTAATCTCAGCATGGCTGTTTTGATTGGGGCTAATTTACACGGCGCCGACCTGCGGGGGGCCAATCTTCGCTGGGCCAACCTGGAACTGGCCCTCTTGAGTGAGACGGTTCTGGATAGAGTTAATCTGGGCCGGGCCGATCTGAAGGGCACTAACCTGGAAATGGCCAATCTGAGTTGGGCCACCCTGAAAAAGGCCAAGTATGACGCCGGCACAATCTGGCCGGAGAACTTTGATCCGGCAAAGGCCGGAGCTGTGTTGTTATAATTCATCAGTGGGATTTCAAACCAACAGCTCAAGGAGATGCGCGATGGTCAATTTATCTGTTTGTATCGAGATGTTCTGGCGCAACCTGCCGCTAGAAGAACGTATCCGGCGGGTGAAAGCAGCGGGCTACCCGGCCTTTGAGTTTTGGGGGTGGCAAGATAAAAACCTGAACCAGATTCACGCGGCCAAAGAAGAAACAGGGTTGGACGTAGCGGCTTTCTGCCTTGAGCCAAATTTCTGTTTGGTGGACCGGACTGATGACCGGGTGGTTGTTGACGGCGTGGCTGAGTCGGCTGTTGTGGCCCAGAGGTTGGGCTGCAAAACCCTGATTGTGACCACCGGCAATGTACTCGCCGACGAAACCTTTGAGATCACCCGCCGTCGGGTGGTGCGGAAGTTAAAAAAGATGGCGCAGGCGGCGGAGGACCAGGGGGTGGTCCTGGTGCTGGAGCCGCTCAATCCCCTGGTCGACCATCCCGGTTATTGGCTGACCAAACTATCCCAAGCGATGGACATTGTTCAGGAAGTGGCTTCACCCTCCCTGAAGATCCTCGACGATTTATATCACCAGCAAGTCACCGAGGGAAATTTAATCGCCAACCTGACGCTCTATGCCCCCTGGATTGGCCATTACCATGCGGCGGGCGTGCCGGGTCGGCATGAGTTGGTTGGGGGTGAACTTGATTACCGTCAAATCTTGGCGGCCATCAGCCAAACCGGGTACACCGGATATGTCGGGTTGGAGTTCTCGCCCATAGGAGGGGATGAAGCAGCCCTTAAACAGGCCCTGGCCTTGGTTACTTAATGCTATGATTTTGACATAAGACTTTTTTAGGGCAAAGAGGCAAAGTTTTTGCGCCCTTGCGTTTCGGTGTCTTGGCGTTGATTTTTCGGCGTAAGATTTTGAAAGTCTTGTTGTAGGACGAGATGGGTAAAAGAGTTGCGGTTAATGGACAGCGCCCGTTCAGTTGCTGTCGGCGGGCTATGCCCCTTTTTGGGGTTGAGCGTGATAGAAATTGATATAGCGCCAATTGAGGATCATCAGCGGGACTTCTAATCTGGGGAGTTGGCGTGTAGGCAGTAAGGGATGTAGTTTGACTCTGGTGGTCGGCACAAAATCACTTTTAACCACGTCGGGGATGCGGTTGATGGGCATCTCGCCGGTGGGGTGCAAATTGGCCTGAATGATAAACCGCTGGGTGTAGAGAACGGTTAACACCGCCTGCGGCGAAACCTTAATGGTCTGCTGGCCATCCGGGCTGATCATATCGATGCCCACCACCTGGCTTTTTTCCAGCGTAACCAATTGGGCTGCCGTAGCAGGCATGGCGGCGTTGGGGTCTAACACCAGTCCCTCAACATTGTAAAGGTCCAGCGTGTTTTTGTCTTTGTTGTTGAGCCAACCCAAAAAGGCGCTGTTCTCTTCAACTTCGCCAGTCAACAGGTAGGCGGTGGTTAAAACACCAACTTTGAACATAAAGACCTCCCTTCAATGCGCCAATGAACGATGAGTTAATGAACAATAGCTAAAGTTGTGAGATTATGAGGGTTCCATAAGGCCGGAACCTTATTCAATCGAAAAAGAAAATAGGTGGTGGTCACATTGTAAGTGATACAACTCTACTTTTGCCCATCCCCCCTTCCCGCGGGAAGGGGGGAAGTTAAAGAACGGGTGTCAATTTCGGGCATTTTGCGCCCGAAATTGACACCCAATTCCTTTTTCCCCTCCCCCAATTTGGGGGAGGGGCCAGGGGTGGGGGCAAAATACAAACACCTCATTACTTACAATTGAACCACTACCAGAAAATAATGGAAGGACACCATCAGGCAAATGCTCGGTATAGTGCTCGGCAATGATAATGATTACCGGGGATCAATTGCCCTATCCAGCCCTTCGCGCCACTGGCGAATTTCTTCGGCGTGCTGGCGCTCGTGTTCAACCATAATATCAATCACATAACTGCGGATAGTAATGGTCTGTTTACCTCGCGAGTGGCGCATATCGATTTCAACATGGTCCAAACCGGCGATAATGTCCAGAATTTGCCGGTGCGTGGTCTTGATGGTAGTCAAGACCTCGGAGAGGGGTTTGTCGCGCCAGACCGCGAGGGTTTGGCGGTTGAAACGGTCAGGGTTGACCCCCTTTATTTCATCCGCCCGGTTTTGCCGGATGAGGGGCAAAATTTCCAGTATCCACTGATCCCAACCAATAATGTGGGCCAGCACATCCTTAACGGTCCAATCCTCGTAGATGGGAATGTGCGTGAGTTCACGCTGAGACAGCCCCTCAATAGAATTGAGCAGTTCTGCCCGGCCAAACTCTAAATAGGAAATGATTTCAGGAATGCTGCTCATGAGATAAGTACCTTGTTTTGGGTTGAGTAAGTAATGTCGGTTCGCAGGTTGCATAGTAACTCAAATCAGGGACGGCGTCAAGCTACTTCTATCTCCTGTTTCACCGACTCAATCAGTTGGGCGGCCAGGTCGAAACGTTCAAACGGCGGCATCAAATAGATACCGTGGGTAAAGGCGCGTAACCCGGCAATGAGTTCGCGGGCCAGAGCCAGCCCCTCTGCCGCGCCTTTGTCACCCGCGCTGCGCATGCGCTGGCGAATCTCGTCGGGGATGTTGATGCCGGGGACTTCGTTGTGCAAAAATTCGGCGTGACGAGCGTTGTAGAGCGGCAGCACCCCGGCCAGGAGGTGTAAATTCAGGGGGCCGTACTGCTCCTGATAGCGGGCCACAAAGGACTGCGCCGCAGCTGCGTTGTAAATTGGCTGGCTGAGGGCGAAGTTGGCGCCACTTTCTATTTTGCGATGCAGCACTTTTAGCTCACGTTCCGGGTCGGGCGGGGACAGGTTGACGGCGCAGCCGACCAGGAAATTGGTCGGTTGGAGCAGCGGTTCGCCACCGTAGTCAAGGCCCTGGTTAAAGCCCTGGGTTAGCAGTTTGATCAAACCGGAGGGGACTACATCGTACTCATTTAGGGCGTCGGGATACTCGCCGATGGAGGTGGGGTCGCCCATCACCACAAAAATGTTGCGCACGTTGAGGGCGTGGGCTGCCAGTAGATCGCCCTGAACGCGCAAAATGTTGCGGCCCCGGGTGGGAAAGTGGAGCACGGTTTCCATATCCAGTTGGTGCTGAACAAGGTGACACACGGCCCAGGGACTCATGCGCATCCGGGCGCGGGGACTGTCGGCCAGATTGATCACATCGGCTCCGGCGGCCTGCAGAGTGGTCGCTCCGGCCAATAGACGTTCGGTGGAAAAGCCTTTGGGCGGACTCATTTCCACCCCGATGACAAACTCCCCGGCTGCCAATTGTTGGGCCATACGAGTTGGCCCAACCGTATCCGCCGAGGTGGACAGTTTGGCTTCGGCGCCGGAGACCAGCAGGTGGGCAACTTCGCGGGTAGGATTATCCAGGGCGGCGCGCATGTGGGTGATGTGCTCCGGAGTAGTACCGCAGCAGCCCCCTACGAGTCGGGCGCCGGTCTGAATAAAAGCCAAAGCGTAATCGCCAAAGTACTCGGGGGGAGCAGGGTACATAATCCGCCCGCCAACTCGCTCCGGCCAACCGGCGTTGGGTTGAGCCGAAAGCCGGGTGCCATCGGGTAATGAGCGCCCCAGGCTTTGCAATGTGCGCAGCACGTCCGCAGGACCAACCGAGCAATTAAGGCCAATCACATCGATGGGCAGGTCGGCCAGTTGCTCGGCGATTTTTTGCGGGGTGTGTCCCAGGGGGGTGCGGCCGTCCTGGGTAAAGGTGAGTTGGGCCACTATCGGGATGTCGGTGGAGACCTCCCGTCCGGCGATAATCGCTTCGCGTATTTCTCGCAGGTCGGCAAAGGTTTCAAAGAGGAGCAGGTCAACCCCACCCTCAATCAAGGCGGCGACCTGTTCTTGAAAGGCATCGTGGGCTTCGTGGGCGCTCACCCGCCCCAGCGGAGCCAATCTGGCCCCCAGCGGCCCCACCGACCCGGCGACAAAGACCTCCTTAAAAGACGCATCCACCACCCGGCGGGCCAGTTGCGCGCCGGCCCGGTTGATCTCGCTGACTTTGCCGGCCAGGCCGTGTTCGCCCAACTTGAGGCGGTTGGCTCCAAAGGTGTTGGTTTCAATCACATCGGCTCCGGCGTCGATGTAGGCGCGGTGAATCTCGGCCACGAGGGCCGGGTTGGTGAGATTCAACTCATCAAAACAGCGTTCAAAGGCAATGCCTTTGCTGTAAATCATCGTGCCCATCGCCCCATCGCATAACAAAGGACGGGCGTCGAGTTGCTGCAAAAAATTATTGACCATCCTCACTTCTCCAGATTAGATTATATCCCAGCCGTCCGGCAAAACCGGAATCGGCCAATCAGGATTGGGAACCCACGTTTCCCAACCGTCATTGAAGGGAGATGCTTTGGCGCGAACCCGTTCGAGGACGCGTTCGGCTTCCGCTCTAATTTGCCGGGTTTCCCAGCGAGAAAACAATCCCATTTCTTCTGCTTGCTGAAATCCAGTTTCGTCCTTCCAGGTCCAGCCGGATAGATCAGGCTTGACCACAATGTCTAATTCCTGATCCATAAAGTCGAACCCGATAGGCGTGCGGCGGAGTGGTTCTTGCAGGTTAATATACCATCCGGTAAAGGCTCTGTCGGCGTCGCGCCACATCACGTGAATGGCGTGAGCTTCGCCTGGCCGGATGAGCAGTAGGGTGTCTCCCCATCGCCACGTGGTGTCGATCAGTTGCCAGACACCTGCTGCGAGAAGATGATTGAACAAATAGGCGCGGTCGATGTTTGGGTCAGGTAGAGCAGGTATTTTCCAGCGCGTTCCTGAGCACAAGTACAGGGCTATCAGATGAGGGGTGTCTTCAACAACCGTCACGGGCCTGGCGGTCCAGACTTTGTTTTGCCAGACTTCACGGTATACAATTTGGCTGCCTGGCGTCCAGGAGGGAGGTTGCCCCATAGGAATACCCCTAACCACTTGGCCTGTAGTTTATTGGCTTAGGACTTACGCAGTTGAGCCTCAAAACGCATCCTGAGTAGGCGATAGCCGTATCGAAGGGTACGTTTTGAGGCGTTCGCGCCCTTCGATACGCCCTTGCCGGGCTACTCAGGATGCGAACTGCGTAAGTCCTATGGCTTCTAGAGACCATTCCTGGCTTGCAAAAACGCCTCGCGTAACTCGTTATAATTCCAGGTGACCGGAAAATGGGGATACTCAGCCATGACGTTATCAGGGGGGCAAAACAGGATGCCGGCGTCGGCCTCACTCAACATAGTCATATCATTGTACGAGTCCCCGGCGGCAATGACGCGATAGTTTAGATTGCGGAAGGCCTGGACGGATTGGCGTTTTTGGTCCTGCTGCCGGAGTTTATAATTGGCCACAAAACCGTTGCCGTCTATCTCCAGATAATTGCATAAGAGGGTGGGATAGGCCAGTTTTTTCATCAGGGGGGCGGCAAATTCATAAAAGGTGTCGGATAGAATAATCACCTGGAAGCGTTCGCGCAGCCAATTGATAAAATCCAACGCCCCGTCGAGTGGTTCCATCTGGTCAATCACGGCCTGAATATCGGGCAAACCGAGTTGATTTTCTTTGAGAATGCGGAGACGGCGCTGCATCAGCAGGTTATAATCCGGCACATCGCGGGTGGTCAGTTTCAACGCTTCAATCCCGGTGGTTTTAGAAAAATTAATCCAGATTTCGCCAAAAAAGACCCCTTCCAGATCGAGACAGGCAATTTCCACAAATTATCTCCTTTCATTGTCTTCCTGAATAATTTGTAAGCCCCGATTATGCCTTGAATGGCGACGGATGGCAAAACCGGCCCCAGATTGAATCAAGAGGGTAATAGTCTCTTCTTGGTGGATGTCTTCTTTTTGAAAGAGGTTTATTATTGGGGTATACTGGATGCGCCGTGCGCTATGCCGAAAATAGGCGGCCGTCGCTTTTACCTGCAAAAAGCCGGCTAAGCGGTTGTTACCTATAAAATAAAATCTACTCCACGTTCTTGAGGTGATCCAGATGGCAACTTACGGTTATTTTGACGATGAACATCGCGAATATGTAATTACCAACCCCAAAACGCCGGTCAAGTGGATCAATTATATTGGCACGCTGAATTTTGGCGGATTTGTTGACCACACTGGCGGCATGCTGGTCTGCAAAGGCGACCCGGCGCTCAACCGCATCACCAAGTACATCCCCCAACTCCCGGCGTCGAATTTTAAGGGAAGCACCCTGTACCTGCGCGCCGGGTTGGGACGCGGGTACCTGGTTTTCTCCCCCTTCTATGTACCTACCCTGGCTCCTTATGATCGGTACGAGTGCCACGTGGGATTAGGCTATACCCGCATCATCTCGGAATTTTATGACCTGCGAACCGAGGCGACTATTTTTGTGCCGTTGGCCGGTGATCGAGTTGTTCAGGATATTAAAGTAACCAACCTTGCCGATAAACCCCTGGAAATCGATCTCATCCCGGTGGTTGAATATACCCATCCCGATGCCCTGAAACAATTCAATAACGCCGACTGGGTGCCTCAGACGATGCAGAGTAAGGTGTTTGGGGAAGCCGGAGGATATAAAATTCTGGTACAGTATCCCTTTATGTATCGGGATACCCGGATCAACTACTTTACCTCCAGCCATCCAGTTTCTTCCTTTGACTCGGACCGCAAGCTGTTTTTGGGTCAAAACGAGTACGGTACCTGGGCCAACCCGCTCAGCCTGCAACAACCGGAACTCAATAACTCGGAAGCGTTGCGCGGCGACAACATTGGAGTCTTGCTGCACCACCTGGGCCAGGTGCCCCCCGGCGCAACGCGTCAGGTGATCACCCAGTTAGGGCAAGGATCGAGTCTGCCGGAGGTGTTGCCATCTATTCAGCAATATCGCACGCCTGAGGTTGTGGCGGCGGCGTTGGTCGAAATGGCTCAGTTTTGGGATGATTACCTGTCGAAAATGCAGGTCAGTACACCCAATGCCAGCATGAACCAGATGCTCAATGTCCACAATCCCCACCAGTGTTACATCACCAAAAACTGGTCGCGTTACCTGTCGTTGTACCAGCTTGGTTTGGGTGCGCGGGGCATGGGCTTTCGGGATAGTTCGCAAGATGTGTTAGGGATTTTGGGCAACGTGCCGGACGAAGGCAAAGCATTGATTCGCCAACTGTTGCAGGTGCAAAAGCGTGACGGTTCGGCCATGCACCAATTTAATCCCCTCACTATGGTTGCCAACGAAGGCGATTCCCGCGAGGTGGAAGATGCCCCCAAATACTACAGCGACGATCATCTCTGGATTATCCTGGCCGTGATTGCCTATCTCAAAGAAACCGGCGACCTGGCTTTTCTGGAGGAGGAGATTCCCTATTATGACAAAGACAAAGCCGAAAAACCCATCGAAACGAGCGCGGTGTTTGATCACCTGCGCCGGGCAATTGAGTTTACTCACAACGATGTGGGCGCGCACGGCCTGCCGCTGGCCGGTTTTGCCGACTGGAATGATCCCACCAATTTGCCTGCCGGAGCCGAATCGCTGTTTACGGCCAATCTTTACGGCACGGCCTTGCGCGAGATGATTGATTTGTTTGATCACATCGGCGAAACGGGGGCAGCTGAAAAATATGCCGCCTACTATCAAGAAATGCAGCAGCGCGTCAATGAGCATGCCTGGGATGGGACATGGTATGTGCGCTATTTTGACTATGACGGTATCCCATTGGGGTCGCACACCAACCAGTACGGCCAGATTTACACCAACGGTCAATCCTGGCCGGTGATTTCCGGTTTTGCTCCCCCCGACCGGGCGCGACTGGCCCTTGATGCTGTGTATGAGCGTCTCAACACGCGTCACGGAATCAAGTTGAGTACTCCCGGTTTTAATGGCTACGACGCGACCAGGGGCGGGATTACTACTTATCCGCCGGGGGCCAAAGAGAACGGCGGCATTTTTCTGCACGCCAATCCCTGGGTGATAATTGCTGAAACCCTGCTGGGCAATGGCGACCGGGCCTTTGAATACTACAACCAGATTAACCCGGCGGCCCAGAATAACCGCATAGATGGGTATGAATGTGAACCTTATGTTTACCCCCAAAACATTCTTGGCGACGAGCATCCCCAATTTGGCCTGGCCCGCAACAGTTGGCTGAGTGGCACGGCCTCGTGGATGTATCAGGCCGGCACAAAGTATATTTTGGGTATCAGACCCACATTTGCGGGGTTATTGATTGACCCCTGCCTTCCGAAACAGTGGGCCGGATTCAAAGTGACCCGTGAATTTCGTCGCACCCGCTACGAGATTGACGTGCAAAACCCGGCTCATGTCAGCAAAGGTGTCAAATCGATGTGGGTGGATGGTGAAGCCATTGCCGGAAATGTGGTGCCGGTTTTTGAGGATGGCCAAACTCATCAGATTCGGGTAGTGCTGGGATGAGGGCGAGAGGGGGAAATAAAGATGAGGGTAGAAGTAATGACTAAAATAGAGTTTTCCACGATGTTTGTCAATGATACTGCCCTGGAAGCATTGCGGTTGTCGTTGCAAGAATTTGAAACGCAGCATAACGTGCAGGTGAACCTGCGGGTCCTTTCCTGGGATACTGCCTGGTCCAATCTGGTCAAAATGGCGTTATACAAATCCGGCCCCGATGTTTCCGAAATTGGCACCACCTGGATTGATACCCTCATCTCGTTGAACGTCCTGCGTCAGTTTTCGGCGTACGAGGTTGGTATGCTGGGCGGCCCGTCTGTGTTTTTGCCATCGGTCTGGCAGAGTAGGATGTGGAAAGAATCGCAGGTGTGGGCCATTCCCTGGTTAATGGATACCCGGGTGATCTATTATCGGCGCGATTTTCTGCAGCAGGCCGGAATTGACGAGTTGACCGCCTTTAACTCTTTTGAGCAACTCAACCTCACCCTGCAACGGCTGCAAGAAAATGGCGTGGAAATGCCTCTGGCCATCCCTACCGCCCCGCAGCACTTAACGTTACACTTGCTGGCGGCGTGGGTCTGGACGTTGGGCGGGCGATTTTTAAGCCCAAATGGCAAGCGCGTTTTTTTTCATTTGCCCGAAGCGCGAGCCGGGATAAAAGCCTACTTTGATTTGCGGCGTTACCTGGCGCCGTCGGTCCATAATTTGACCGACAGTGACGCCGACCTGTTGTTTCAGGTCGGCAAGGTTGCCGTCATCATCACGGGTTATTGGATCCTCGATCTGGTCAGGCGAGGAAATGTTGCGGCTGAAGTTAGAGATAATTTAGGAGTGGCCATTTTTCCGGGGACGCCCTATGTTGGCGGTTCGGACCTGGTGATCTGGCAGCAGTGTCGCCATCCCGAGGTTGCTTTCGCTTTGGTCCGTCATCTCACCAGCCAGCAGGTGCAGACAGAGGTGATTGCCCGGAGTGGCCTGTTACCGGGTCGGCGCGAGGCCCTCGGCGCGCCGCCATTTACCGCCGATCCTCACTACCGGGTTGTCGGTGAAAGCCTGAAAAAAGGTAGGAGTTTTAGAGCCACTTATCTATGGGGCCTGATTGAAGACAAACTGGTGATTACCATCGGCCAGTTATGGCGAGAACTTCTGGCCGACCCGGAACTGGATATTGAACAAACCGTCTCCAAATATATTGAACCGCTGGCCAAAGAGTTAAATCATTCGCTGACCTCGTGAGTGGCTAGAGTAAAAAAACAGAATGTCGCCACCATTTAATGAGGGCATTCTGTTTTTCATTGGTTTCAAATTTGAGTTGAAGCGGGTTTAGGTTTCTCGTTTTACCCCCAGCATCACGTCCAAACTATCCACCTTTTCCTTGCGCTGAAAGGCGGCTTCGGGGATGAGCTGATGCCTGATGGCCACGGCCAGCGTTTCGTTTTTGATATAGTCGCTCCAATCGCGGAACACGCGGTGCAGGCCGCCCTCGGTTTGGTAGTAGATGGTGATTTTGTCGGCAATGTCGAACCCAGCATCCTTGCGCATGTTCTGGATGCGGCGCACTACTTCACGGGCCAAACCTTCGGCAGCCAATTCATCGGTGATAACCACATCCACGCCTACGGTGACCACTTTGTCGGCGGCTACGGCCAGTCCTTCGGCCGGTTGGGTTTGCACCAGC